>NZ_PKUB01000018.1:0-3471 GCF_002868845.1 Desulfuromonas sp. | reverse complement strand
TCCGAAAAAGGCCCCGAGATAACCATCGTTTTCCAGTCGGCCGAGGGGTTGGAGGCAGGCAAAACCAAGGTCCAGTTCAAACATGTAGAGGTCGGGAAAGTCACCGACATCGAACTCGACACGGAAACCGAACAGGTCGTGGTGACTGCCGAGATGCAGAAAGGGGCCGAGGTCTACATGACGGACGAAACCCGGTTCTGGGTTGTGCGGGCGCGCGTTGCTGCCGGCGAAGTGACCGGGCTGGGGACCCTCTTTTCAGGGGCATACATCGGCTGCAGCCCCTCGAAGGAGGGCAAACCGACCCGCCAGTTCAAGGGGCTTGAGAAGCCGCCGGTACTGACCGGCCACATGCCCGGCCGTCATTTTCTTCTCGAGTCGGCCTCTCTCGGCTCTCTCGATATCGGGTCGCCGGTCTACTACCGGGGGATCAAGGTGGGCCAGGTGGTCGAATTCGGGTTCGACGAATCGGCCGAAGCGGTCGATATCGGGATCTTCGTCAATGCCCCCTACCACGAAAAGATCCGCCAGAACACCCGTTTCTGGAATGCCGGCGGGATCGATTTCACCTTGGACACGGAGGGGGTCAGGGTCGACACCCAGTCGCTCGTCTCGATATTGCTCGGCGGGATCGCCTTCGACCTCCCCGATCACCTTACGCCGGCAGATCAGGCCGAGGACGACCGAATCTTTCAACTCTATGAGAACCGCGAGGATATCGAGGAACGTGCCTACCAGGTCAAGCGCTACTACCTGATGTATTTCGACCAGAACGTGCGCGGCCTTGCCCCCGGGGCCCCGGTGGAGATCCGGGGGATCAAAATCGGCGAGGTCGTGGATGTCAAGCTCGAGGTCAACATGGATGAGGTGACGGCCCGCGTCGCAGTTCTCGCGCTGATAGAGCCGGAACGCATCGATACCGTCATCGAGGGCACGGTCGCCTCGAGCGGCGCCAAGAATATTGCCCCCGAAGAGGAGACGGTGGAGAACATGGTCCGCCTGGTTGACAAGGGCCTGCGGGCGCAACTGAAGACCGGCAACCTGCTGACCGGTCAGCTCTACGTCGACCTCGACTTCTACCCGGACGCCCCCCCGGAGGCAGTCACCACGCGGAACGATCACCCGGTGATGCCGACCCTTCCGGCGCCCTTCGAGCAGATGGCCCAGCGGGTGAACAATATCCTCAAGGAGGTCGAGAAAATGCCCCTGCGGGAGATCGCCCGGGACCTGCACAAGGCGATCAAGGCCCTTCACGAGACCCTGGAAGAGGCCGGACAGGTGGCGGGAGGAATCAACGGGGAGGTCCTGCCGGAGCTCAAGGCGGCCCTGGACGATTTCCAGACCACCATGAGCGGGATCGACAAGACCCTCGGACCCGATTCCGCTTTGAACTACAACGCCAGAAACGTCATGAGCGAGATGGCGGCGACGGTTCGATCCCTGAGGGCCCTGATCGACTATGTGGAGCGCAACCCGCAGGCCGTGATCTTCGGCAAGGAGGCGGAATGATGAAGGCTTTCCACCTGAAAAGCTGGCCTTTCGGCTTGTGTTGCCTGCTGGTTCTTCTGTTGGCCGGTTGCGGCGGCAAATCCCCCTCGGTTGCTTACTACAGCCTGGCCTCGATCGAGCAGATCGACCCCGGTGCGGAACCGGTGGCAAAACTCGACCTCGCCCTGGGGGTCGGCCCGGTGACGGTCCCCGAGTACCTGAAAAAATCCCAGATCGCCACCCGCCTCGGCGGCCGCCGCTACCAGTTCGACGAGTTCCACCGCTGGGCCGGGATGATCGAGCAGGATCTTGCCCGGGTCATCGGCAACAACGTCGGGTTTTTGCTCGGCACGGACAAGGTCATGTTCTTCCCCTGGGTACACTATTTCAAGCCGGACTACCGGCTGTTGGTGGAGGTCATCCAGTTAGACAGCGACCTGCACGGTGATGCGGTGCTCAGCGCCCGGTGGGCCGTCAGTGATGCCTCCGGAGAGACGATCCTTGGCTCGGGGAAAAGGGATTACCGGCAGGCTCTGGCGAACCCGAGTTACGAAGCCCTGGTCGATGCAGAGAGCCTGGTCATGGCGGAATTCAGCAGGGACCTTGCCGAGGAACTGCGGATGTTGGCATTGCAGAGATGATGGCGCCTCTGGCCGCCAGAAGGCACTCGTTGGATGAAAAATCGGCTTCGATTACATGAAATCCCATGTTTTGTGATTGCCGCGGCGCATTTTCACCACACCCTTCGCCACAGAGGGGACGTCCACAACGAAAAAAGGGATGACCACGGGCCATCCCTTTCGACTTGTCCTGTTCCTGTCGACACCCGACATTACTCCCGCGAACCTGCTGGCGCGGGAGGGATCACCACCTTTTCGTAATCTCTACCAGATGATAGCCGAACTGGGTCTTGACCGGCCCATGAACCGTGTTCAGGTCAGCGGAAAAGACGATTTCATCGAATTCCTTCACCATCTGCCCCGGGCCGAAAGAGCCGAGATCGCCGCCGCCGCGACCCGAGGGGCAGGAGGAATATGACCGAGCGATATCGGCGAAATCTGCTCCGCCTTCGATTTCGGCCTTAAGTTTCAGGCATTCTTCTTCGGTATCCACCAGGATGTGCCGGGCTGTCGCATACGCCATGATTTTCTCCTATGTTCTGCGGTTGAAAAATTTCCTCAAATAATCACCCAGATCCGGACATTCCACAAGGTTAAAAAAAGAGCCGGACAAGAATGCCGGCTCTTTTTTTCAGATGGTACCCGGGACGAGAATCGAACTCGTACGGCCTAGGGCCGAGGGATTTTAAGTCCCTTGCGTCTACCAGTTCCGCCACCCGGGCAAAGTGTGTTAGTTTTAGTCGATTTGTTCCCGAGGTGTCAACGTAAAAGCCCCCTGAATCACTGGGGACAGCGGGGAACTCAAGACTATCGGAGCGGAGGTTTTATGAAAAAAGAACTGAAATGCCCCGCCTGCGGTGCCCCGGTCGAGGCCTACCGCAACCCCATTCCCACCGTGGACATCATCATCCGGGTGGGGGAGAAGATCGTCCTTATCGAGCGCAGAAACGAACCCAGGGGCTGGGCCCTGCCAGGGGGCTTCGTCGACTATGGGGAGAGCCTGGAGGCCGCCGCCGTTCGCGAGGCCCGGGAAGAGACCGCCCTGGAACTGGGAAATTTGAAACAGTTCGGAGCCTACTCCGACCCGGCGCGCGACCCACGACAGCACAACATATCGGTCGTCTTCACCGCAGAAGGCCTGGGAACGCCACAGGGGGGCGACGACGCGGCCCGGGCCGCCCTCTTCTCCCTAAACGACCTCCCCGCCCCGCTGTGCTTCGATCACGACCGGATTCTCGAGGATTATCGAAAGACAGTGACGGGTGACGGGGGACGGGTGCAAGCCGCTACTGAAAAAAATTGATCTCGGGCTCTTCATCCAGAAGGCCCATCCGCACGGAGAGGTTGAAAAAGAGCCTCAGCCCCT
>NZ_PKUB01000017.1 GCF_002868845.1 Desulfuromonas sp. | reverse complement strand
CGGCGACGCGGTGGGGACCGCGGTCGGCCGCGACTTTCTGCGTTTCATCGTCCTGGCCTGCCTGGTGGTGACGGCTCTTCTCGCCCTGCTCTTTCGCAGTCCGGGCAAGGTCGCCCTGGCGCTCCTCCCCGTCGCCACCGGCCTGATCTTCATGTCCGGGGCGATGGGCCTGCTCGGGCTGGAGTTCAACCTGTTCAACATCGTCGCCACGATCCTGGTCGTCGGGCTCGGGGTGGATTACGGGATTTTTATGGTCTGCAAAGTCAGCGAAGGATTCGACCACGCCACCGACCGGGCGGTCCTCGTTTCGGGCCTGACCACCCTGGCAGGCTTCGGCGCCCTGGCCCTGGCCAGCCACCCGGCCATGCACTCCATCGGGGTGACGGTGCTGTTCGGGGTCGGCTCCGCCCTGCCTGCGGCCCTCCTGGTGGTCCCCGCCCTCGCCGGGAGCCGGCGATGAAGAGGACGACCCTCGCCTCCGGGGTGTTGATGATGTCCCTGGCGCTGACCCTGGCGGCCTGCAGTTCGGTCCCCTTCGAGCGGACCCCCCTGGTGGCGACCGCCCCGGCGACCGCCGGGGAGCTGGTCGGCGGTCACTGGCTGGCCGCTCCCGGGGTCTACCGCTGCCGACAGACGGCCCTCTTCGAGTTGCGCGGTTCACGCCTGCCCCTCGAGGGGTTCATGGAGCTCGACACGGGGAGCCACACGGCCCGGCTTGTCGCCCTCGACGGGATGGGGCTGAAGCTCCTCGACCTGACGGTGACCTCCGACGGCTATCGCCAGCATCACCTCCTCCCCGCGCTGGGGGACTACCCCGGTCTGGCCGAGGCGGTGGCTTTGAGTGTGCGGCGGATTTTCCTTGCCCCCCGTCCCGGCCCCGGTGATACCCTGGAGACCGGGCGCAGGGAGTACCGGCTGCTCCAGGAGGAGGGCGGGGAAAACCGGCGTTTCGTCTTCGGCGGCGCGGGCCCCTACCTGATCGAGACGACCGGCGCCGGGGAGAGCGGGCGCTGGCGGGTGCGCTACTACCAGTACCGGCCGGGGCCCGGTCACCCGATTCCCGAGGGGGCGGTCCTGGAGGATCGCCGGGCCGGTTTCCGGCTGACCCTCTGGCTGGAGGATGTGAGGAAGATCGATGGCTAGTGCCTCGTACGGTTTTTCCTATCCCGTGATTATGGCCCTTTTGCCCGCTGTCTGCGTTGCGCCTCCTCGACTGGGCACAGGCCAGGCCTGCGTCGGCGCGCCTTGACAACAACCAAAATGACTCAGATTCAAATGACACGACAAACCAAACGGGACACTGGAATTCGACAGGCGATACGCGAGGCCGCCCTCGGCCCGGCGCGCTCCGGCGAGGACGAGACGACCGGGCGCTACCGCTTCGAGGCGGACTTTCCCGGCTTTGACGGGCACTTCCCCGGCTACCCGGTCCTTCCCGCGGTGGTCCAGATGTTGACCGCCGCCCTCCTCGCCGAGGAATTCGCCGGCGTCCCCCTGAGGCTGGCGCGGGTCGAGCGGGCCCGCTTCCTGGTGCAGCTGCGCCCCGGCCAGGAAATCACCGTTTCCTGCCGCCGGCGGGGCTCTGACGCCCCGGTCTTCGACGCCGCACTGGAGGCGGACGGGGAGGAGGCCGCCTCTTTCCGCATGGTCTTTGCCGCCGGGGACGAAGAATGAGAAAACCCTATTTCCCGAGCCGTCCGGGGGATCCCCCGCCCCTGCGCAGAACCGTCTCCAGGACCGTCCGTTTCGAGGAGGTGGACCCCCTGGGAATCGTCTGGCACGGGCGCTACGCCGGCTACTTCGAGGACGCCCGGGTCGCCCTCGGGGAGATGTACGGCATCGGCTACCTCGACTTCTACGACAACGGAGTGCTCGCCCCCCTGCGCTCGATTCACGCCGACTACCACCGCCCCCTGCGCTTCCGGGAGGAATTCACCGTCGAGGGGATCCTCCACTGGTCCGAGGCGGCGCGCCTCAACCACGAGTTCGTCATCCGCGACGGCGAGGGACGGGTCGCCACCACGGGCTACACGGTGCAGATGCTGATGGACCGGGACCACGAGCTGCTCCTCGTCTCTCCCCCTTTCTACCGGGACTTTCAGCGTCGCTGGCAGGACGGGGAGCTGGCATGAGGGAGGTCTGCATCAGCGAGGCCCGGGTCGTGACGGCCCTCGGCGACGACCTGGCGGAGACCTGGAACGCTCTGCTCGCCGGGAGCAGCGGCATCGTCCCGCTGACACGCTTCGCCGCGGAGGGCTACGGGAGCGGGTTTGCCGCCTGCGTCCCCGGGCTGGAACGGGCCGGGGAGGGTTCGCTGATGCATCCCCTGCTCGACCGCCTGCTGGACGGAATCGGGCTGCTACCTGGCGGCTGCCGGCTCCTGACCGCCTCCACCAAGGGGGGGATCGACAACCTGGAACGGCTGCGCCGCGGGCTGCCGGCCGACGCCGCCGACCTCCCCCTCGGGGCCCTGCCGAAGGCCGTCGCCGAGCGTTTGGGACTGGCCGGGGGAGTCAATGTCAGCGCGGCCTGCGCCTCCTCGACCATCGCCGTGGCCCGGGCGGCGGCCGCGATCGCCTCCGGCCGCGCCGAGGCGGTCCTTGTCTGCTGCCTCGACCTGGTCAGCGAGTTCGTTTTCTCGGGATTCTCCGCCCTGCAGGCTCTCGACCCCCGGCCCTGCCGCCCCTTCGACAGGGAGCGCGCCGGTCTCTCCCTCGGCGAGGGGGCCGCGGCCCTGCTCCTGACGAGCGCCCCCTGCGCCGCCCGGGAGGGGCGCCCGGTTCTCGGCCGGGTTCGAGGCTGGGGGGTCGCCGGCGACGCCCACCACATCACCGCCCCGGCGCGCGACGGCTGCGGCCTGGTTGCGGCGGTGCGCCAGAGCCTGGACAGGGCCGGGCTGGAGCCCGATGCGGTGGCCGCGGTCTGCGCCCACGGCACCGGCACCGCCTACAACGACCTCATGGAGCTGACCGCCTTCGACACGGTTTTCGGCAAGCGCCCGGTCCCCCTTCATTCGGTGAAGGGGGCCCTCGGCCACACCCTCGGCGCCGCCGGGGGGATCGAGATCGCCCTCGGCCTGTGCGCCCTGAACGAGGGGGCCGCTCCGCCGACCCTCGGCCTGCGCCGGCCGGAGGAACTCGGCCGCGGCCGGGTCCACGGCGAGCCGCGCTCTTTCGGGCCGGGGTGCCTCCTGTCGACCAACTCGGGCTTCGGCGGGGTCAACGCCGCCGTCCTTCTGGAGCGGGGAGGGGCGCGATGAAAGCCTTCGTGACCGGCATCGGCTGGGTGAGCGCCGCAGGACCGGGACGTGGCAGGGCGAAGGGGGCATTCGCCATGCCCGCCGGAGTCCTCCCCGAGATCTCACGCAAGGAGGTCTTCGCCGCGCCGGACCGCCGCTTCGGGCGCCTCGACCCTTTCTCCCGCACCGGCCTGGCGGCGATCGCATTCGCCCTGCGCGACGCCGGGCTGGAGGAATGGGACTCCAAGCGCCCCTTCGGCCTGCTCGCCGAGAGCGCCTGCGGCTGCCTCGCCACCGACGGCGCCTACTTCGACACGGTCCTTGAGGAAGGGGGCTCCCTGGCCAGCCCGCACCTCTTCGCCTACACCCTGCCCAACACCTTTCTCGGCGAGGCGGCGATCCGCTTCGGCCTCTCCGGGGGCGGCCTGGTCCTGAGCGGCGCCGGGCCGAGAGGGTCGGAGGCCCTGACGATGGCCCTGGAGAACCTTGAATGGGGAGACGAGAAGGGGGTGCTCGCCGGCATCTGCGACCTCGAGGCCCCGCCGCCCCTTGAGGCTCCGGAGGGAGCCGCCCCCGGGGCCCTGTTCGTCGTTCTGGAGCGCGAACCGGCCGGAGGGCTCGCCCCCCTCGGCGAGCTCTCCATCGCCGAGGGCCTCGCCCTGGACGGGTGCCCGGTGGCGGACCTGCCGTCCCTGGTCCGTGCGTGCCATAAGAATTCCCGCGGCTGAGGCCGCTGCTTTGAAGCTACCGAAGAAAGAGGCTGACCCATGAGGATGAAGCTGATCTACCCGAGCTGGCCCAAGCTGGAGCGCCAGACCGAGTTCCACCTGCCGCCCCACGGCCCCGTCGTCTTTGCCGCCGCCGTCCCCCCGGAGGTGGAACTCTCCTTCGTCGACGAGAACCTGCAGAGCGTCGATTTCAACGAGGGGGTCGACCTGGTCGCGGTCTCCACCATGCTCTCCTGCCAGCTCCCCCGCGCCTTCGAGGTGGCCCGGGAGTACCGGGAGCGGGGGGTTCCGGTGATCTTCGGCGGCATCGCCACCATGCTCCACGCCGAGGAGGTGGCCGGCCACGCCGACAGCGTCTTCCTCGGCGAGGTCGAGGGGCGCTTCGCCGGGGTGATCGAGGACTTCCAGAGGGGACGCCTGCAGAAGGTCTACGATTACATGCACCGCCACCCCGACATCGAGCTGGTCGGCACCGCCCGCCGGGAGATCCTCGACCGCGACCTCTACAACTACCGCGGGGTGCAGATGCTCGACCTGGTGCACGCCTCGCGGGGCTGCCGCTTCGACTGCTTTCCCTGCTGCACCGGCTACCTCGGCGGCAAGGCGTTCCGTCCGCGCCCCATCGACAAGGTCATCGCCGAGATGGAGGCGATCCGCAACAACCGCCTCTTCATCGTCGACAACTCCCTCGCCCAGGACCGGCAGTGGCTGATCGACCTCTTCACCGCCATGGCGCCCCTGAAGAAGAAGTGGGTTTCCCACCCGATCCTCGACGACGACGAGGTCCTCAAGCTCGCCGCCGACGCCGGAGCCTGGTACGTCTACCAGGCTGTCTTCGACACCTCGGACACGATCCGCAACCGGATCCGGCGCCTCAAGGACCACGGCATCGGGATCGAGGGGACGATCATCCTCGGCACCGACGACCAGGACGCCGACGACATCAAGCGCCTCGTAGACTTCCTCCTCGAGGTGGAGCTCGACGTGGCCGAGTTCACGGTCCTCACCCCGTTCCCCCATTCGCCGATCCGCGCCCAGCTCGAGAGGCAGGGACGCATCCTGAGCAACGACTGGATCGACTACACCGCCGGCAAGGTCGTCTTCCAGCCGAAAAAGATGACTCCCGACGAGCTCCAGGAGATGTACGAATACGCCTGGGACACCTTCTACGCCGGCGGCGGCCACCAGTTGAAGATGGGGGAGCTGTTCAAGCAGGTCATCGGGCGGGAGATGGAGGATGGCACCTACCGGCGCTACGACGCCGGCTCCCGCAGGGCCTTCCGGAGGCAGGGCGGGGCATGAGCCGGGTCTTTCTCCTCTCCAGCAACGTCTCCACCGAGCCCTACCCGGTCTATCCCCTCGGGATGGCGGTCGTCGCCGGGGCCCTCGCCGGTTCCGGCCACCAGGTGCGCCAGTTCGACTTCCTGGCCGAGGAGCGCTCGGAGCAGAGGCTGACCGAGGCGGTGCGGGAGTTCGCCCCCGACTTCGTCTGCCTCTCCCTGCGCAACATCGACAACGTCGACTCCCTCTGCGCCGAAGGGGGCTGGTACCTTGAGCAGGCCCGCCGCCTCGTCGCCTGCCTGCGGACGGAGACCGCGGTCCCGGTGATCCTCGGGGGCCCGGCCTTCTCCATCCTGCCGGAGGAGATCCTCGACTTCGTCGGCGGGGACCACGGCATCGTCGGCGAGGGGGAGCGGGCGGCCTGCGAGCTGATCGACGCCCTGGCGGCGGGGAAGGCGGCCGGGCGCATCATCGCCGGCGGCGCCCCCCTGGCGGGGGGGGAGATGACGGCCCCCCTCCTGGAGGAGAAGCTGGTCGACTTCTACCTGCGGGGAAGCGGCATGCTCAACCTGCAGACCAAGCGGGGCTGCCCCCACGCCTGCGCCTACTGCACCTATCCCCACCTGGAGGGGAAGGACTTCCGCCCCCGCGACCCCCGGGAGGTGGCCGACGACCTGGAGCGGATGACCCGGGAGCACGGGGTCGACCACGTCTTCTTCACCGACTCGGTCTTCAACGACCCCCGCGGCCACTACCTGGAGGTGGCCGAGGAGCTGATCCGGCGGGAGCTGAAACTCAACTGGTGCGGCTACTTCCGTCCCCAGGGGCTGGGGAGGGCCGAGCTGGCCCTGCTCAAGCGCTCGGGCCTCTCCGCCGTGGAACTTGGGACCGACGCCGCCTGCGACCGGACCCTGGCCGGGCTCGACAAGGGCTTCTCCTTCGCCGAGGTGTTGGAGGTCAACCGGGCCTGCCTGGAGGAGAAGGTCCCCTGCGCCCACTTCGTCATCTTCGGCGGCCCCGGCGAGACGACGGAGACGCTTCAAGAGGGACTGGAGAACATGGAGAGGCTCGGCCCCGCGGTCGTCTTCGCCTTCTCCGGCATCCGCATCCTTCAGGGGGCGCCGATCCACCAGCGGGCCGTCGCCGACGGCGTGATCGCCCCGGACGCGCCCCTGCTTCGGCCGGTCTACTACTTCTCGCCCGGGGTCGATTCCGAGCAGATGAACGCCGCCATCGAGGCCGCCTTCGCCGGCCGCCGCGACCGCATCTTCCCTCCGAGCGAGGGGCAGGCACGGCTCTCGGTGATGCAGCGTTTCGGCTACCGGGGCCTGCTCTGGGACAAGCTGATCTCCTTCGACAAGGGGAGCCGGCGCCGGGCCGGCGGGGCGTAGCGATGGCGCGACTGGCAGAGAAAAAGGTCCTCCTCGTCCATCCCCTCGGCTACCGCCCCGAAGCGGCCGGGCGGGACATCTCGCGGCTGGCCAACATCATGCCGCCCCTCGGGCTGGCGAGCATCGCCGCCTACCTCGAGCGGGAGGGGATGGAGGTCCGGATCGTCGACTGCTTCGCCCACCCCGACGCCGAGCGCCGGATCCTCGATGCCCTGCGCCGGGAGCGGCCGGCCACCGTCGCCTTCAGCTGCACCACGAGCTCCTTTCTCGACGGGGTGCGCCTGGCCGGCCTCGCCAAGGCCGAGCTGCCTGGGGTGCGCACCGTCTTCGGCGGCCCCCACGTCTCGGCCCTCAAGGAGGTGGCCCTGGAGGGGCGGCCCGAGATCGACGTCCTCGTCGCCGGCGAGGGGGAGGCGGCCCTGGCCGAGCTGGTCGCGGCCGGCGGGGAGCCCGCCGGGGTGGCCGGCCTGGTCTGGCGCGACGGCGGGGAAACGGTCTTCAACGGCCCCCGGGAGGGGCTCGAACTCGACAGCCTTCCCTTTCCCGCCTACGCCAAGCTGGCCGGGTTCCCGGAGGCGTACCGGCTGCCGATTTTCAACTATCCCCGCACCCCCAACACGAGCTGCATCAGCAGCCGGGGCTGCACCTACGCCTGCAGCTACTGCGACCGCTCGGTCTTCGGTCGCACCTTCCGCTTCAACTCGGCGGAGTACCTCTACGAGCACCTGCGCCACCTGGGGGAGCGTTTCGGCATCCGCCACGTCAACTTCTACGACGACCAGTTCACCTTTCACCGCGGGCGGGTGGAGGACTTCTGCCGGATGATGATCGACCGGCCCCTCGGGATGACCTTCAACTGCGCGGTGCGCGCCGAGCATGTCGATTCCGAACTGCTGCGCCTGATGAAGGCGGCCGGCTGCTGGATGGCGAGCCTGGGGATCGAGACCGGCGACCCGGAACTCCTCGCCCGCCACCGCCAGAACCCCGACCTCGACCTGCTCGCCGACAAGATCCGCCTGATCAAGGGCGCCGGCATCCGCACCAAGGGCCTGCTCATGATGGGGCTGCCCGGCGAGAGCGAGGAGAGCATCCGCCGGAGCATGGACTACGTCTTCTCTCTGCCCGTCGACGACTTCAACCTCGCCAAGTTCACCCCCTTTCCGGGGTCGCCGATCTACGCGGAGGCCCGCGAGTTGGGGGAGTTCGACGAGGACTGGGACCGGATGGACTGCATGAGCTTCCAGTTCGTCCCCCGCGGCCTGACCCGGGAGCGCCTGGAGGTCCTCTTCCGGGAGTTCTACAAAAGCCACTACAGCCGGCCGAAGGTGCTGCTCGGATTTGCCGCCATGCTCTGGAGATCGCCGGACAGCTGGCGGCGGTTCGCCGGCAACCTCGGCGCCTTCCTGCGCTTCGCCCGCTCCGACCGGCGCTACGGGGATGCCTGAGATGGGCGTCGAAGAGCTCAGGGTCCTGATCGTGATCCCCGTCTACAACCACGCCGCCACCCTCCGGGAGGTGGCCGAGCGGTCCCTGGCGCTCCACCCCGATGTGCTGGTGGTGGACGACGGCAGCAGCGACGGCGGGGCCGGACGCCTGGAGGGGCTGCCGGTGCGGATGGTCCGCCACGATGAAAACCGGGGCAAGGGGGCGGCGATCCTGACCGCGGCCGCCGAGGCGGAGCGCCTCGGCATGACCCACATCGTCACCATCGACGCCGACGGCCAGCACGACCCGGCCGATTTCGCCCGTTTCCTTCCCCTGCTGAGGGAGGACCCCTGGGCGATCGTGGTCGGCAACCGGGACATGGGGGGGGAGCACGTCCCCGGCGCTTCCCGGTTCGGCCGCAGCTTCTCCAACTTCTGGCTGCGGGTGCAGACCGGGCAGAGCCTGGGCGACACCCAGAGCGGCTTCCGCGCCTACCCGGTGGCGGTCCTCTCCGCCCTGTCCCTGGGGGAGGCGCGCTACTCCTTCGAGGTCGAAGTGCTGGTCAAGGCCGCCTGGGCCGGGGTGGCCCTGCGGGAGGTGGCGATCTCCGTCTACTACCCCCCCGCCGGGGAGCGGGTCTCCCACTTCGACAAGTTCCTGGACAACGTGCGCATCTCGCTGCTCAACACCCGGCTGACCCTGCGCTCGGTGGCGCCATGGCCCCACCGCAAGATCGTCCGCGACCGGCGTCCCGGGGACGAAGTGAGCGTGTTGCGCCCCCTGCAGTCGGTGCGCACCCTGCTGACCGAGAAGAGTTCGGCCGGGGAGCTGGCCGCCGCGGCGGCCCTCGGGGTCTTTCTCGGGGCGCTCCCCCTGCTCGCCGTCCACACGGTCGTCATCCTCCTGGCCTCCGGTTTCCTGCGCCTCAACAAGGTGGCCTCCGTCGGCGCCAGCCAGCTCTGCATGCCGCCGCTGGTGCCGGCCCTGTGCATCGAGGCGGGCTATTACATGCGTCACGGGGAGTTCCTCACCGAGATCTCCATGGAGACCCTCGGCTACCAGGGGCTGGAGCGGCTCTACGAATGGCTGCTCGGCTCCCTCCTGCTCGGCCCGGCGCTCGCCGTCCTGGTCGGGGCGATCGTCTATCTGCTGGCTTTGATGGTGAAGAGGGAAAAGCGTGCGGCGACCTGAGGAACAAACGGGGGCAGGGGAGGGCCGGCAGTGGACCAGCCGCAGCCTCGCCTCGTCCTTTCAGCACCAGGTTTTCTACCTCCTGATCCGGGTCGGGGGGCGGCCGGCGGCCTACCTCCTGCTGCGCCTGGTGGTCCTGTACTACGTCCTGCTGCGCCCCTCGGTCCGGGCCCGGTCGGCGCCCTACCTTTCCCGCCGCTTTCCCGGGGCGGGGCTTTTGGCGCGGCTGGGGCACAGCTACCGGATGAGCCTCGCTCTCGGCAAGGTCCTCGTCGACCGGGCGGTCGTCGGCATCCTCGGCCCCGGGCAGATGGAGGTGGAGCTCCACGGCCGCGAGGAGCTGCTCGAGCTTCTCGCCGAGGGGCGGGGGCTGGTCATGGTCAACGCCCACGCCGGGTGCTGGCAGGTGGCCATGTCGGCCCTCTCCTTCCTGAAGGAGCCGGTCAACATGCTCATGCGGCGCGAGGACGGCGACGTGGACCGGCAGTACTTCGAGCACGCCGGAGTTCCCTGCCCCTACCGGGTCATCGACCCCGACGGTTTCCTCGGCGGCACCCTGGAGATGATGGCGGTTCTCAAGGAGGGCCAGGTGCTGTGCGTCATGGGCGACCGGGTCCTGGGGAGCGAGCGGAGCACGGTGGGGGTCGACTTTCTCGGGGACGAGGCCCGCTTCCCGGTCAGCGCTTTCAAGGTCGCTTCGGCCACCGGCGCCCCGGTCGGAGTGCTCCTCTCCTACAAGACCGGCCCGCGCAGCTACGAGCTGAAGCTGGCCGGCACGATCCGGGTTCCCCCCGACCTGGGGCGCTCGCCGGAGGCGCTGCGCCCCTACGCGGCCCGGTTCGTGGGGATGCTCGAGGACTACGTCGCCGAGCACCCCTACCAGTTCTTCAACTTTTTCGACATGTGGCAGGGCTCCGAAAACAAAGAGCAAGAAGGCGATTCTCAACGCAAAGACGCAGAGACTCAGAGAAAGACGCAAAGGAAAACGGACCACTAATCAAGGGTTATTGCCACAGAGAAAAGGTTGCGGGTTTCGTTGCGTCTTGCATAACCCCTTTGCGCCTTTGCGTTAAAACATCGATATTGTTGTTAAACCTGCCGTTTTAAAATGGTCCCGCTACAACATCAACACCAGAGGAGTGTATGACGATGAACGTCAAGGAGAAACTCAAGCGCATTCTGATCGAAGACCTCAACCTCGAGGACCTGACCCCGGAGGAGATCGGGGACGACGCCCCCCTCTTCGGCGAGGGGCTCGGGCTCGACTCCCTCGACGCGGTGGAGCTGGTGGTCCTGCTTCAGAAGCACTTCGGGGTGGAGATCAAGGACATGGAGGAGGGCCGTCCCGCTTTCCAGTCGGTCAACTCCCTGGCCGCCTACATCGAGGAGCGCCAGTCGGCATGACCCGCCCCGCCCCCGTCGCGATAACGGGCATCGGCTGCCTCTGCGGCGCCGGCGGAACCCTGGACCGGTGCATGGAGAGCCTCCACGCCGGCCGCAGGGCGCCCCGGCCGCCGAGCCTCATCGCCGCCGAACACCCGGAGCGCTACCCGGTCTTCGAGGTCGGGGAGGAGGACCTTTCTCCTGTCCCCGCCGGTGCGCCGGAGCTCTCCCGCACCGCACGGCTCGCCCTGGAGGCCGCCGATCAGGCGCTGCGCGACGCCGGCCTCGCGCCCGAGGACCTGGCCGGGCGGCGGGTCGGGGTGGTGGTCGGCACCACCGTCGGCAGCGCCATGAACAACGAAGCGTTCTACCGCGCCTACCGCCGGGATGAGGGGCCGGGCCTCGGCTCCATCCGCCGGTTTCTGCGCAGCAACCCGGCGGCGGCGGTCGCCGGGCGCTACGGTTTCGACGGGCCCTGTCAGACCGTGGTCAACGCCTGCTCCTCGGGGACCGACGCCATCGGCCTGGGCGCCTCCTGGATTCGCGCCGGGCTCTGCGACCTGGTCCTGGCCGGGGGGGCGGACGAGCTGTGCCGGGTCACCTACAACGGCTTCGCCTCCCTGATGATCACCGACCCCGGCCCGGTGCGCCCCTTCGACCGGGGGCGCCGGGGGCTCAACCTGGGGGAGGGGGCGGCGATGCTGGTGCTTGAGGCCGCGGCCTCCGGCGGCGCCGCCCAGAAAACGAACCGGGGCCTGGTCCTCGGCTACGGCTCGGCCTGCGACGCCTACCACCTGACCGCCCCGCGGCCCGACGGGGCCGGGCTCAAGGCCGCCATCGCCGCGGCCCTGGTGGAGGCGGGGCGAGGACCGGAGGAGGTCGCCTTCGTCAACGCCCACGGCACCGGCACCCCGGACAACGACCGGGTCGAGAGCCGGGTTCTGGACGAGGTTTTTCCCGGCGTTCCCTTCCTCTCCACCAAGGGCTGCACCGGCCACACCCTCGGCGCCGCCGGGGCGATCGAGGCGGCCTTCACCGCCGCCTCCCTTCAGGCGGGGAGGGTTCCGGCCAGCGCCGGCTTCGCCGAGCCCGACCCCGAACTGCCGGCGACCCCCCTGCGCGAGGAGCTGGAGATCGGGGGAAACGTGGCCCTCTCCCAGTCCCTCGCCTTCGGCGGCAACAACGCGGTCCTGCTGATCGGGAGGGGGAGATGATGGCGCGGCTTTCCATCGACGGCATCGGCGCGGTCGGAGGGTTCGGCTGCGGCGTCGAGGCGCTGCGGCGCGCCCTGCGGAAGGGGCATCAGTCCGCTGAGGAGGAGGTCGCTGGTTCGCCCCTGCTCGCCGACACCGCGCCCCTCTCCGAATTCGTCGCCAAGCGGGCGGTGCGCCGGCTCGACCACTTTTCCAAAATGGCCCTGCTCGGCGCCCACCTCGCCCTGCGGGACGCCGGCCTGCCGGCCCCGGTCCCGGAGCGGACCGCTGTGGTTGTCGCCACCGGCTACGGGCCGACCCGCACCACCTTCGCCTTTCTCGACTCGGTCATCGACGACGGCGACGCCTGCGCCTCGCCGACTCACTTTTCCAACTCGGTCCACAATGCCGCCGCCGCCCACGTGGCGATCCAGCTGCAGGCGACCGGCCCGAGCCTGACCGTCAGCCAGTTCGAGATGTCGGTCCCCTCGGCCCTGCTCAGCGCCGGGGCCTGGCTCGCCGAGGGGCGGGTCGACCGGGTCCTCTTCGGCGCGGTCGACGAGTACTGCGAGGTCCTTCGCTACTGCCGGGAGCGCTTCGCCGCCGAGGGGGGCGAATTCGGCATCGGACCCGGCGCACTGCCCGCCGGCGAGGGGGCGGCCTTCTTTCTCCTTTCCCGGGCCGGGGAGGGGGGCGGCCGCTACGGGGCGATTGAGGAGGTCCGCCTCGGCCGCATCCCCGATGCCCCAATCGAGTCAGGGACGGACCTTCTTCTGCTCGGCGCCGACGGCCAGCAGTGCTGCGACGCCGGCTACCGGAACCTGGTTCCCGCCGGGGCGCCGGCCCTCTGTCATGCGCCCCTCTACGGCTGCCTGCCGGTCGGACCGGCCTTCGACCTCGCCGCCGCCGCCCTGACCCTGGAGCAGGGGCAGGCCTTCCCCGCTCCGGGCGTCCCGGAAGACCTCCCCGTCTCCCGGGTCCGCTGCCTCAAGGCCGGGCCCGCCGGGGAGTACGGAGCGATCGTCCTCGGGAGGGACGCCGGGGAGCGGAGCGAGCAGTGCTGAGGCGGGCCGGCCTTCTCGCCTTCCTCCTGGCCATTATCTTCGCCGGGTCGGCCGCCGGGGAGACGACCGAGCCGGACCGCTACGGGGCGGCCCTGGGGCTGGGCAAGAGCTATGACCCCCACGGCCACATCGCCTTCGCCCTCGTCTCGGGCTTCGCCCTCTTCGACTACGACCGGGTCTGGCCCCACCGGGCTCCGGAGCCGCTGCGCTTCAAGGTCGAGGGGAGCCTCGGCGTCGCCGACTGGCCCGAAGCCCGGGCGATGGCCTCGGCGGGAATCCTCGCCCTCTACTACCTCGACGCCCTCGCGGCGGGGCGCTGGCGCCCCTACGCCGAGGCGGGGGTCGGCCTCGTCTACACCGACTTCCGGGTGAAGGGGCAGGGGCTGCGGCTGAATTTCAATCCCCAGGCGGGTATCGGGGCCGAGGTCCGGACCGGTGCCGGTCCTCCCTGGCTCCTGGCCCTGCGCGGGCACCACGTCTCCAACGGGGGAATCGACGACGAGAACCGGGGGATCAACTCGGTGCTGATTCAGGTGGGGAGGTTTTTCTAAGTCTGGCGGTCAGGGCAGCCCGACTTGGCTTCTATTTTCTTCAAGAGCAACCCATCAGGGGACTCGCCCCCTGGCGGCGACCAGGGGATTGCCCGCCCAATCCCCTGGACCCAAGGGCGTCCCCTCTGCCTCCACCCGCCGTCGCCGAAGGCGTTGGCGGGTGGAGGCAGAGGGGGAGAGGCATAATCTACGGCAGACAGTAAAAAAGGCCGCAGTCACCGGACTGCGGCCTTTTGCTGTTTCTGCGCGGCGGCCTGGTCGATGAAGGTGCGCCAGCTCTCCCGGTAGGGCAGGCCCCCCGTCAGATAAAGGTCGCTGTGGCTGGCGCCGGGGAGGATGTGCATGTACTTGGGCTCGTTGGCCCGGGCGAAGAGCTGGCGGGCCATCTCCACCGGGACGATGGTGTCCCTCTCTCCCTGGAAGATGAGCAGGGGGGCGTGGATGCGGCCGATCTTGGCGAGGTTGTCGTAGTAGCGGCCGTAGGCCTGGCGCAGCAGGTCGCAGGAGAAGGGGACGTGGTGGCAGATCATGGCAAGCACCGAGGTGAAGGGGCTCTCCAGGACCAGGCCCGCCGGCGGCTCCTCCAGGGCCAGCTGCAGGGCGACCGCGGCGCCGAGGGAGTGGCCGTAGTAGATGGTCGAGCCCGGCTCCCAGCCCCGCGAGCGGAGGTAGTCCAGGGCGCCCCGGGCGTCGTCGTAGGTCCCTCTCTCGCTCGGCTCGCCGGCGCTCTGGCCGTAGCCGCGGTAGTCGAAGACGAAGATCGACGCCTCCATCCCCTGGAGCAGGCGAAGAGGCTCCGTCAGGTGGGAGAGGTTGGTCCCGGTGCCGTACAGGTAGAGGACGAGGGGGCGGCCGGGCGGTCCCGGCAGGTACCGTCCGTAGAGCTGGCAGCCGTCGCGGGCGGGGAAGACGACCTCTTCGAAGGCGAGGCCGGTCGAGGGGGCGGGAAACCCGATGGTCCGGTCGGTGGAAAAGAGGTAGCGTTCCCGCGGCAGGCAGGCGAAGAGGGTCAGGAGCGCAAGGAGCATCACGCACCGGGACAGGGCCCGCCAGGGGGCGGGGGGAATCTTCCGTGACTCTTCCATGGGCGCGCCCTTTCGGCTGACGCGGGATGGGTCAAGGATAGCAGAAAAACGAGGCTTCGGAAGGGTGCCGAGCCGGGGAGAGTCAGTCGGGAAGGGATGGGGACGGCGGAACGGCCGTTTCGGCGAGGGCGGTGCGGCCAGCCAGGGCGGAAAGGAAGGCGAGCCAGGCGTCGCGGTAGGTCTGCCCGCCGATCTCCCAGGCGTCGCTGTGGCCGGCTCCGGGCACCAGCAGGAAGGTCTTCGGCTCGTTGGCCGCGGCGAAGAGGCGTTCGGCCATGGCCGGCGGGGCGATGGTGTCGCTGTCGCCGTGGAACAGGAGGAGGGGCCTGTCGAGGGCGTCGATCTTGCCCAGGTTGTCGAACATGTTGTCCAGCCCCCACCACCCGACCAGGGCGTAGGTGACCGGGGTCATGTGCCGGGCGATCTCCCGCAGGGAGGTGAAGGAGCATTCCATCACCAGACCCGCAGGCGGCCTCTCCAGGGCCATCTGCAGGGCGACCGCCGCCCCCATGGAGCGGCCGTAGTAGACGGTGCGGGCGGGGCTCCACCCCCGCCCGGCCAGCCAGGCGACGGCGCTCCGGGCGTCTTCGTAGATGTCCTCCTCGCCGGTGGGGGTCCCGGCGCTGGCGCCGAATCCCCGGTAGTCGAAGATGAAGACCGGCAGGCCGAGCCGGTGCAGGTAGTCGAGGTTCTCCACCCGGTGGGAGATGTTGGCGGCGTTGCCGTGGAAGAAGAGGACCAGGGGCCGGCCGGGGCTGCCGGGGACGTACCAGCCGTGGAGGCGCGCCCCGCCGGAAGAGGGGAACCACACCTCCTCGTAGGGCAGGCCCCGTTCCTCCGGGGTGGCGATCACCTCGGGGCTCGAGTTGAAGATGTAGCGGTTGCCCAGGCTGCAGCCGGCCGCAGGCAGGAGGCAGAGCAGGAGGAGCAGGGCGGGGAGTCTGCGCGTCACCGGCACTCCTAGAGGTCGCTGGTCATGATGAAGAGGGGCTGGCGGTTGAAGGTCTCGTACTTGGGGCGCAGCCGCTCGGTGTTGTAGTACTTGGTCACGTCGACGATCTTCTTGTGGTCGGTGACGATGTCGATCGGCACCGTGTCGTAGCAGCCGTTGTGCAGGCTGACGAGGCGCCCCGAGGTGCCGGAGAGGACCATGTCGAGGGCGAGGTTGCCGAAGGCCATCGGGACGATGGAGTCCATGGCGTCGGGGTTGCCGCAGCGCACCAGGTAGCCGAGCCTCTGGTTCAGGGTGTTGATGCGCCTTCCGGCGTTGTACTTCGGGGAGAGCTCCTTGATCTTGGCCGCCACCTTGTCGCCGATCCCCCCCAGCTTGCGGTGCCCGTACTGGTCCGCCTCCATCCCCTCGAAGGTCATCTCCTCCTCGCCGGCCATCTGCGCCCCCTCCGAGACGAGGAGGACCGAGTAGTTGCTCGGGTTGCGCCGGCGGTCCGCGACCAGCAGCTCGGTGACCTGCTCGATGTCGAAGGGGTGCTCGGGGATCAGGCAGCGGTCTGCGGCCCCGGCCATGGTCGGCAGCAGGGCGGTGTAGCCGGCGTAGCGGCCGAAGACCTCGAGGACGAGGATGCGCTCGTGGGAGCCGGCCGAGGTGCGCAGCTGGTGGGTCAGCTCGATGGTGCGGGTGACGCAGGTCGAGAAGCCGATGCAGTAGTCGGTGCCGGGAACGTCGTTGTCCATCGTCTTGGGGATCGCCACGACCTTCATCCCCTCCTCGTGGAGCCGCTCGCCGTAGCTGAGGGTGTCGTCGCCGCCGATGGGGATGAGGAAGTCGATGCCGAGGAACTCCAGGTTCTTCAGGACCTCGGGGGTGACGTCGTTGATCTCGTCGGTGTACTTGTCCCGCAGGTGCGGCGGGACGATGTTGCGCGGCAGGTGGCTCGGGCGGGTGCGCGAGGAGTGGAGGAAGGTCCCCCCGGTGCGGCCGGCGCGGTTGACGGTGTCCTCGTTGAGGACCATGACCTGCTCGCTGTTGTCGGCGTTCTTGTCCGGGACCAGGTCGACCAGGCCCGCCCAGCCGCGGCGGATGCCGATGACCCGGTAGCCCTCGCGCAGGGCGCGGAAGGTGACGGCGCGGATCGCCGGGTTGAGACCGGGGACGTCGCCGCCGCCGGTGAGGATGCCGATGGTGCCCTTGTGTTTTGCCATGGTTTTCCTCCAGTCGAGAAGGATATGCGCGGTATCGGTTGTCTTCGATATCCAATAGTAAACAAACTGGGGGAGAACTCAACCATGGTCGGGGAAATTGCTTGTTCCCGTTTGGAGGCGGATGCTTATGTCATGAAAAGATGGATTCTGGATTTTCGTCGAGGAGGGCGGTCTTGTTCCATTCGCTCCGGTTTCCAGTGCTCTGGCAGGGGTCTCGCCCCCTGACGGCGACCAGCCCTTTGCTCGCCCAAAGGGCTGGACCCAAAGGGCGCCCCAGCCGCCTTCGCCCGCCATCGCCACAGGCGACGGCGGGTCCCCTACGCTCCGCAACCGTTCCGGGGGCGGGCAAGAACTCGCTGTCGCTCAGACATTTGCCCGCCTCTTTCCCGGAACGCTTGCTGCGCTCCGGCGACGGCACATGGGGAAGGGTGATTGACCCAGGAAGGCAGAGAACCGTGTCACAGAGAAAACCGATTGTTCTTTTGGCCTTTCCTCTGTGTCTCCGTGTCTCTGTGGCGATCTTTCGGTTTTTAACCGATCAGCAGATCCGCGGCAGCTGCTCCCCGGAGAGCATCTCGATGGCGCGCATGCCGCCGATGGCGGTGCGCATGAGAACCCTCCCCTCGCCACTTTCGGCGACCTCGCCGATGAGGGTCGCCTCCCGTCCCGCCGGGTGGGCGCGCATCGCCGCGAGGACGGCGTCGGCCGCCTCGGGGGCGACGACCGCCAGGAGCTTCCCCTCGTTGGCGACGTAGAGGGGGTCGAGGCCGAGGATGGCGCAGGCCCCTGCGACCGCCGGGCTTACCGGCAGGGCCTCTTCGAAGAGGGTGATCTCCGCCTCCGACTGCAGGGCGATCTCCTTGATGGTCGTGGCGACCCCGCCGCGGGTCGGGTCGCGCAGGGCGTGAACCGCCCCGCCGCCGGCCCCGATGATCTCGGCGACGAGGGTCGCCAGGGGGGCGCTGTCGGTGCGGATGTCGGAACCAAGCTCGAGCCCCTCCCTGCGGGCGAGGACCGCCATGCCGTGGTCGCCGATGGTGCCGTTGATCAGCACCTTGTCGCCGGGGCGGGCGCCGCTGCCGCCGATCTCGAGGCCGTGGTCGAAGATGCCGATCCCCGAGGTGTTGATGAAGATCTTGTCGGCCTTGCCCCGGGGGACGACCTTGGTGTCGCCGGTGACGATGGCGACCCCGGCCTCCTCGGCGGCCTCCTTCATCGCCGTCAGCACCTCGCGCAGTTCGGCGATGGGCAGGCCCTCCTCGAGGATCAGCCCGACGGAGATCGCCAGGGGGCGCGCGCCGGCCATCGCCAGGTCGTTGACCGTGCCGTTGACCGCCAGGTCGCCGATGTTGCCGCCGGGAAAGAAGATCGGGTCGACCACGTAGGAGTCGGTGGTGAAGGCGACCCGTTCGCCGACGTTATCCAGGATCGCCGCGTCGTTCTGGTCGCTGCGGTCCATCCCGGGGAGGATCGGGATGATCAGGTCGTCGAGGAGCTGGTGGCTGAGGCGGCCGCCGCTGCCGTGGCCGAGGAGGATGATGTCCGATTGCATGGATTACTCCCAGGGGCGGGGGTGATGGTGATGGTGACAAGTCTATCAGGCGTTCTGAAACATTTTCATTCAAAGGCCAATTCGGTCTCACGCCCGCTCATTTCATTCGCTCAAGGCCGCAAAGGCGCTAATGAAATCCAAGGCAAAACGAGGGGTTGAGGTCTTGGGGCCTTTCTCAGGTCCCGTATTTAAAAGAAGCCGCGCAGGTCCCCTCGCTGGAAACCATGCAGGCCCCGACCGGGGCCTCGGGGGTGCAGGCGGTCTTGAAGAGGGGGCAGTCGGGGGGGGCGGCCTTCCCCTTGAGGATCTCGCCGCAGAGGCAGCCCGGGTGCTCGGCCGGCTCCTCGACCGTCACCGAAAACCGCGCCTCGGCGTCGAAGGATGCGAACGCGGGGCGCAGGCGCAGGCCGCTGCCGGCGATGGTCCCGATCCCCCGCCAGTCGGCGTCGCAGGCTTCGAAGACCTCTTCGAGCATCCCCTGCGCCTTCTTGTTCCCCCCCGGCTTGACGATGCGGCTGTACTGGTTCTCCACCCGCGCCTCGCCCGCGGCCGCCTGGCGGGCGAGCATCAGCACCCCCTGCAGGACGTCGAGGGGCTCGAAGCCGGTGACGACGCAGGGGACCCCGTGCTCCTTCGCGAGGGGCAGATAGGCCTCGGGGCCGATGACGGCGCTGACGTGGGCCGGGCAGAGGTAGCCGTCGACCCGCAGCTCGGGGTCGCTCGTGAGGGCGGCCATGGGGGCGGGCATCGTCTTGTGGGCGGCGAGGACGGAGAAGTTGGGCAGGTTCCGGGCGCGGGCCTGGAGGATCGCCCCGGCGACGGCCGGGGCGGTCGTCTCGAAGCCGACCCCGAGGAAGACGACCTCTTTCTCTGGGGTCTTTTCCGCGAGGGCGACGGCGTCGAGGGGGGAGTAGACGATGCGCACGTCGGCTCCACGCGCCTTCTCGGCGAGGAGGCTTCCGGAGGAGCCGGGGACCCGGACCATGTCGCCGAAGGTGGCGACGATCGTGTCGGGCCGGCGGGCGATGGCGAGGGCGCGGTCGACGTAGCCGACGGGGGTGACGCAGACCGGGCAGCCGGGGCCGGAGATCAGGCGGACCGGCTCCGGCAGGAGGGAGCGGATGCCGTGCTGGGCGATGGCCATGGTGTGGGTGCCGCAGACCTCCATGAAGGTCAGCGGGCGTTCGACCCCTTCGACCGCCGCGGCGATCTGTTCGAGGAGCTTCTTCGCCACCTGCGGGTCGCGGAAGGCCTCGGCGTACCTCATTCGACGAGTCCGCCGTCGGCCAGGACCTGGCGGAAGAGGGCGAGGGTCTGTTCGGCGTCGGCGACGTCGAGCTTCTCGATGGCGAAGCCGGCGTGGATGAGGACGTAATCCCCGACCGCGACCCCCTCCACCATCATCAGGCTCGCCTCCCGGGTCACCCCGTCGATCTCGCACAGGGCGGTGTCTCCGTCGATGTTTTTCACTTGCATGGGGACTGCGAGGCACATGGGTTTTCCTTGAAGGCGGTGACGCGTGACACGTGACCCGTGCCGCGAAAACCTTGGTTGGTGATTACCCGTCACGCGTCACGGATCACGCGTTACGTTTCTTTTCCATCCCCTCGGCCAGCCACCGGTACCACCCCTCCATCCCCTCGCCGCTACGGCAGGAGAGCTCG
Source organism: Desulfuromonas sp. (assembly GCF_002868845.1). Classification (NCBI taxonomy): domain Bacteria; kingdom Pseudomonadati; phylum Thermodesulfobacteriota; class Desulfuromonadia; order Desulfuromonadales; family Desulfuromonadaceae; genus Desulfuromonas; species Desulfuromonas sp. Next base: position 9,933 of record NZ_PKUB01000017.1, on the reverse strand, counting down.
AGGATCTCGATCCCCGGATTGACCTTGCGGGCGAAGCCCTTGCACTGCTCCAGGTCGAAGTCGAGGTGGGGGAGGAGGTCGATCTTGTTGATCAGCAGGAGGTCGGCGGCCTGGAACATGTGGGGGTACTTGACCGGCTTGTCCTCCCCCTCGGTGACGGAGAGGACGGCGACCTTGTGGTCCTCGCCGAGGTCGAAGGAGGCGGGGCAGACGAGGTTGCCGACGTTCTCGATCATCAGCATGTCGGTGGCGTCGAGGTCGAAGTCCTCCACCCCGTGGCCGACCATGTGGGCGTCGAGGTGGCAGCCGGCGCCGGTGTTGATCTGCCGAACCGGCACCCCGGTGGCGGCGATGCGCTCGGCATCGTTGGCGGTCTGCTGGTCCCCCTCCAGAACGGCGAAGGCGGTCTCTCCGGAGAGCTCGCGCAAAGTCCGCTCGAGGATCGAGGTCTTGCCCGAGCCGGGCGAGCTCACCAGGTTGAGGACGAAGAGCTTCTTGTTCTGGAAGAGGGCGCGGTTGCCGGCGGCCAGGCGGTCGTTCTTTGCGAGGAGGTCCTCTTCGATGCGCACCGTCTTCGGGCCGCCGTCGTGATCGTGACTATGGGTGTGATCGTGGGAATGGTCCGGGGCCGAGCAGCCGCAGTCGATGCACATGGTCAGTCGATCTCCATTTCGAGGATTTTCAGTTCATCCCCCTGCAGCCTCTCCAGGCCGAAGGCGCCGCAGGCGGGGCAGTCGAAGGTGTACGGGTCGATCTCAGGCTCCCCCCCGCAGTCGGCGCAGCGGCCGCGGCCGGGGACGCGCTCGACGATCAGCCGGGCTTTCTCCAGCATCGTTCCCCGGGTGCAGGCCTCGAAGCAGAACTCCACCGCCTCGGGGACGACCCCCGAGAGGGCGCCGATGGCCACGGTCACCGAGAGGACCTTCTTCGCGCCCTCCTCCCGGGCGGTGCGCTCGGCGATTTCGACGATGCTGCGGGTGATGCCGACTTCGTGCACTCGTTCTGTCCTCGGGGTGGGGGCGCCGGAGCGGTTGGGGGCCGGGTGCGGGCGCGATGCTTTCACTATAGGTGGATCGGGTTAGAAAAATCAAGGATTGCGGAGGGGGAGGGTGTATGCGTTGCCGATTGTAGCTGACGGGCTCTGCTCGCCAGGTGGGAGCGTAGAGTTTCACTTCCTGATTTTATGAGCGTTCGTTGCATCGCCGGGAAAAAGCATGTCGATGGCCAATATCCCTGTCATGCTTGAGGTGTTGACAATTGCCCTCGATGAGAGTACGCTTTAGCGTACGTAGAAGAGGGGGCAGTTATGACGACAATCACGGCAACGGACGCAAGAAAAAGGCTCTACAAACTTCTGGATGAAGTTTCCGATTCCCATGTTCCGATCCAGATTACCGGCAAGCGCGGCAACGCCGTTCTGATCTCCGAAGACGATTGGCGGGCGGTGCAGGAGACTCTGCACCTCCATTCCGTCCCTGGCATGAGGGAGTCTATTGTCGAAGGGATGAAGACCCCGGTAGAGGAGTGCGACGAGGAACTTGACTGGTGAGTTGGCGGATCATTTTCACTAAGCAGGCCCAAAAGGATGCGAAGAAACTTTCGGCATCGGGGCTGAAACCAAAAGCTGAAAAGCTGCTTGACGTCCTGGCGGCAAATCCCTTCCAGGCGCCACCGCCATACGAAAAACTTGTCGGTGATCTGTCCGGTGCATATTCCCGCCGGATCAACATCCAGCACCGTCTTGTCTACCAGGTTCTGGAAGAATTACGGACGGTGAAGGTCCTGCGGATGTGGACGCATTACGAATAACTCCGGAACGGCGGGGGCGAGATAGGGGCAGCACGTGGTCCCCGTCAATTTGATCCGCCATCTTTTGTGGAAAAATAGAAAAGCCGCCCTGGCAGGAGCACTGCCGGGCGGCTTTCGTCTTTTGGGTGAGGAAGGAAAAGAAAATGCAGCGCCGCAGCCTCTGTCGAGTTCTACGCCGCCCGCGCCTTCTCCAGGTCGAACTCGGCCTGAAGCCCCATCCAGAACCCTTCGCTGTTGCCGAAATAGCGCGCCAGCCTTTGTGCCGTGTCGGCGGTGACGGCCCGCTTGCCATTCACGATTTCGTTTATCCGGCGGGGGGGGGCGCTGATCTCCCGCGCGAGGCGGTTCTGGCTGAGGTCCATCGGCCCGAGAAACTCTTCGAGCAGCACTTCGTGGGGCGACATATGACGTCAAACGCCATGGTCGTTTTTGTCTCAAATCCAGAGCCGGGAACGGAATTGGCCGGGACATGGTTCCCCTCGCCCCGGGGAGAGGGTGCCCGAAGGGCGGGTGAGGGGGATTGCCGCAGAGTTATTTCAGCCACTTAAAATTATTGACAGTTTCACATTGTTTTTGTTATTTAATAAGCCATTCATTTGTATACAGTATGCTTTCGGAGGGGTTGTTGATGTATTGAGGCCGTCGGATCGGGGTGAACACACCGTTCAGGCGGCTTATTTCGTTTTCGGGGGGAAGGGTGAAGCAGAGGGTATTCCTCATTCACGGCTGGTCGGTCGACGAGACGACCACCTACCAGGCGCTGCACCTGCAGCTCGCCCGGCACGGCTATGCCCTGGAGGACGTCTACCTCGGCCGCTACGTCTCCCTCGAAGACCGGGTCGAGATCTGCGACATCGCCCGCGCGATGCACACGGCGCTCGACGAGAAGCTCGGGGGCGACTGGAGCCGACCCTTCCACATCGTCACCCACTCCACCGGCGCGCTGGTGGCCCGCCACTGGGTCGGCCGCCACTACAGCGGTGCCTTCTGCCTGCATCGGCCCCTGCGCAACCTCGTCTTTCTCGCCGGGCCGCACTTCGGCTCGCGCCTCGCCCACCACGGCCGCTCCATGCTCGCCCACGCCCGGTATTTCGGCGACACCGGCGAGCAGGTGCTCAAGGCGCTGGAGTTGGGGAGTGACTTCTCCTGGGGCCTCGCCGAGAGCTGGTTCGATCCCGCCGTTTGGCGGGACAAGGGGGTGCGCCCCTACTGCCTGACCGGCGACCGGGTGAAGAAGAAGCGCCTCGTCGACGAGTTCGCCGCGAAACTGCTTCCCGCCGGCTTCGAGCCGGGCTCGGACATGGTGGTGCGCGTCCCGGCCGGCAACCTCAACTGCCGCCGCTACCTGCTGCAGGCCAAGAACGGAACGATCCATCCGGCGGGGGAGATCGAGGATGTCCCCTTCGCCGCCCTGGCCGACTACGTCCATTCCGGCCCCGAGGCGGGGATCATGAACAGCATCAAGCGGCGAGCGACTTCGAAGGGCCACCGGGCTCTGGGGCTGATCCTTGACTGCCTGAAGGTGGAGGACGACGCCGGCTACGCCCGGATGCGCCGCAGGTTGGCTGCAGAGACCCGGCGCACGCGAGTGGAAAAAAAGCGCCCGGCCTTCGCCCAGCTCGATTTCCGCTTCCGCGACGAGGAAGGGCACCCGGTCAACGACTACGCTATTCGCCTCGGTTGGCTTGATAAGGGGGTGGAGAAGCCCTCCCGGGCCATCCGGCATACGCATAAGAACACGGTCGCCCCTAATCACTTCTCTGTCTTTGTCGAGACCGGGAAGCTTGATCCGAAGAAGACCTACTTTCTCGATCTGCAGGCCGACTCGCGGTCCGAGTTGTTTTCCTACGGGCCGCTGCGGGTGGAGACGGCGAAGAAGATCGACGTGCTGAAGTCGCTGGTGCGGGATGATCAGACGACTCAGATTGATGTGGTGCTTTCGCGGAAAGCCGGGAGGAAGCTGTTTGTTTTTCATCCGGGGGATGATCCGGATTTGCATGTGAAGTGGGATCGGAAGGGGGAGATTGTGGGGACGGGGTTGAGGGTGAAGTAGAAAAAGTGGCACGGCAAGGCCTGACCCCTCGTCCTGCGTTTGATTTTCATCCGGGGGATGATTTGGCTTTGGATGTGAGGTGGGCCGGGAGTGGGAGGTTATGGGGAGGAGTGGTAGGGCAAGGCCCTCAGTTTTCGCAGCAAGGCTCCCCCAGGTTGGGACTTTATTCGAGAGGTGATAATTTATGAAATGGAAAATCCTTTTATTGTTCACCGTAATGGCTGGCTTTGCATTTGTTGGCCATGTAATTAAACAGAGAACTTTTAACGCTAAGAGTACCATCGTTGTCTTAGGGGAAGATTCTTCGAACCTTCGGGCATACGGTTCGTTGACTGAAGAATTCACTTCAAAAACTGGCATTGAATTGAAATTTGAAGGTGCAACATTTGAGCAATCGGTGCAAAAAGCTGATGCAGACTTTCGCAACGGCAAGGGCAATTATGATATTGTTTTACAATACAATTTTAGTTTAGCACCATATGTTCGAAATAATTACGTTGTTGATATTGAGAACGTTTTTTCACATAAAGTTCTGGAAGATCTACTGGTAAACGAAAAAATGTTTCAAAATGCTCTTCGCGAAACGAGCTACTATTATAGTAACCCACAAGACACGAAATCCATTCCGAAACAGTTTGGTTTTCCGTTCGCAGCAAATACGATGCTCCTAGTTTACAATAAGGATCTGTTCGAGGATGCTGACATCCGCCGTAAATATAGAGATGCGACAGGGAAGACGTTGGCTCCGCCATCCGAGTGGAGCGACTATTTTACCATTGCCGAGTTTTTCGCCAACGTGCAGCCTGGTTTGAAGGGTGTTTGCATGCAGGGTGCAGCCGATGGTTGGCTATATTACGAACTAGCTAATTATCTGTTTGGAATGGGGACCGGTACATCCACAAAGCGTAATGGATGGGAGGAGGAGGCACCTCTCACTATTTCTACCAAGAAAAATGAAGAAGTATTGCGATACGTCAAGCGTCTCCGTGCAACCTCCTCAGGGGATTTCTTCACCATTGGCGCTTCGCAACAGCAGGAAATCATGCTTCAAGGCAAGACGGCGATGGCTCTAATGTGGAGCGACTATGTTCAACCGCTTTCTGGTAATTCGGAAACATCACGCTTTGGGTTTTCTCCGATTCCAGGGCGTGTTTCTGGCTTAGCTGGCGGAGCGTTTTATATCAATCGAAACTCCCGGCATTTGGACGCAGCGTCACAGTTTATGTTGTTCGTCTTGGCCCCTGAGAACCAAAAGAGGCTGATTGAAAAAGGCCTCTGCTCGGCAATGAAAACAGCCTATACTGATGAAATTATTGCTAGTGTGCCCTACGCACGTGCCTTACGGGATTCTCTGGACAGAGGTGTGTTCATGTTTGAGGCCGGTAGTGATGCAGAAATCATTAATAGCGCGCTCACGACCTACGTTCAGAAGTACATTCGTGGTGAAATCTCTGAGGCTGAGGCGTTGAGCCAGGCAGAGCGGGAAGTCCTTGCCAAGAGGGTGCAGGAATATTGATATGGTGGTTGGGGAAAAGTTTATCGTTAGTTATGGTTTAATGTGTATTCGCAGCATAAAGACCGCCTGCACGATTAGGTTTATTTGATGATTTTGAGGTGGGTGAGCGAAAATGTGGAAACACTATTGACTTGTGCGACACTCACGATGTTTACGGCACTCGTTACCGTTGTTTTCTCTGTGCTATTTGGCGCTACATTGGCGTTTTATGCCCGCCCAACATTTCGATACGCTGTTGCACTTGCACTGCTTTTTGTTCAATTTGCCATTGGTAGCAGTATTTGGGCGTATTCGGTCACACGGTTAGCTTCATGGTCTGGAATGCAAGGTGAACTCGTTGCAACAGATACTTGGGGGCGAGCGTCTGCGTTACTCCTCGTCTGCGTTGGAAGAGCGCTGCCTTTAGGTGCCTTTTTCTGTGCAACTACACTCCAGCGGTACACCGCAGGAATCCGCCCATATTTGAAAACCCATCGCATCAGTTTGTCATTTTTTATGCTTTGTGCCTTTAACCGGATACCAAAATCAATTCTAATGCTTCTTGGTTTGTTTGGGGGGGCATTGATGGCCTCTGAAACGGCGCTCCCGGTTTTTCTTTATCGAGCAAACCCGGGGACTCAACCAGAAACCGCGAATATTTTGCTTTCGCGTCTCTTTCGAGAAGTGTACGCGAGTGCTGGCCCTGAAAGTTTGGCGCGAGTTGCAACTCTCGGTTTGTTGGTCTCACTTGTTCTACTCGCCTGCGCCTTAGTAGGAACATTGGTAGGTAGAAGCATTCTCAATCTCGCACGCGCCGGGATTTCCCGCTACCTTTCTTTAGCAGGTATGGGGTCCGCGGTTTTTTATGTGTTCTTGCGTGTCGGGTTATCGCTTTGTCTTCTGCCCGGCATTCTGGGTCTGATAGGTTTGTTCACCCCGACAAAAGCGGTGGACATGTCGCCAATCAAGATCTTGCAGCAAGCGTACAATTACCAAGATATTACTCTTTTGGGGATGCTTGTAGGTGGTTTCATTACGGTTGTTTGTGTAACAGTGGCAGTTCGACTTCGCTACAGTAAAGTAGACTTGCTGATCTGGGTCGAAAATAATCCCATTGCCGCATGTTTTTTGTTGCTCCCCGCTTTCATTCCAACTCTTTCGGTCATTGCGGCACTAGGAACTTTTTCGAACGACAGATTTACAGGTGTTTTTTCCTATTTTTCGATGTTTATCAACCATATCGGGTTGCACTATTCTGTTTTTCAATTTATATGTATATCACTAATAGCCTCGATTCCTGAAAGTCACGTATCGTGGCAAAGAACCATGAAGATGAAGTTTTCATTTTCACTTATGACAGATGGCTTTAAAAGACACGTAACAGTTTTGGTAGGACTTTTAGGCTTGTGCGCTGTACAAGTTGTAACAGATGGCTCAGTGTCTCGTTGGTTTTCTCATTTAGTGAAAGCTCCAGAGGAGGCTCTTTACGCTGCCATCTTCGGTCGACTTTCTAACCTTTCAGATGTCACTATAATTACTTGGTCAGTCGGACTTGTTGCCATCTCGATCTGCTCAATTCTTGCTTGGGCTTATGTTCGTGAACTCGGAAGCTACTCACGCCATGTCTGAGGTTACACTTAAATTTTCAAATGTTACTTATGGCTTTGGCGAGCTGAACCTTTTTGAGGGGCTCACCTGTACTCTCGGGAACACTTCCGATGCTGGTAAGGTCATTGCTTTAATGGGGCCTAGTGGTGTGGGGAAGACGACCTTTTGTGACTTGGCTCTCGGTGTTCGCCGGCCAAAAAATGGATCGATTAGTTTTGCACCTCAAGATTCTAACGTCGCCGTGATTCCACAAAGGGCGGTTCTCTTTGATGAATTGTCTGTTAAGGAGAATATTGCTTGCCTGAGGCACTCAAAAACCCTCGGGCCGACTTTTGACAAAAAAAGGGTTGAGGGTGCAGTTGTGTCTCTTGGGCTTGAGGATGTCATTCAAAGGAATACGAGCACCAATTCAATTAGTGGAGGTGAAGCGCAAAGGGTCATGCTTGCTCGTACCCAAACCATTAACTGTAATGTTCTGGTCCTCGATGAGCCGTGCTCATTCCTAGACAACCGAGTCAAAGACTCTTTTCTTAAAGCGCTCCGGTCAACTGTGGATAAGTCTCGATTGCTTGCTCTTATGGTCACGCACGTCTGGAGCGAGGCACGACAGGTTGCAGACGAAGTGATCTTTTTCTCCCAAGTTCCAGGTAAACCCGTCACGCTTCATTGCCAATCCATTATCGAATCCCAGCAGTGCCCACCTACCATTGATGCCTTATATGGGATACATTGGCCAGATTGTCTGGTTCTCGATATCACAGAAACGGCAGTATTGGCTGACTTTCCTTGTGGAATGATCCCCCATGGGGCTTGTTTTATTGGGTTTTTTCAGGGTGCCTCCAGCACATATGAAAGCACTCATTGGTTATATGATCTCTGGATGTCAGTTAGGGAGTCTTCAGTCCTTAGTGGCCGAGCAAGCCCTTTCGTTGCAAGTTCAATAGGTGACAATCTAAACATGTCCAGCGTGTTTTATGACGCGAATGGTCTTCTAATGAAGGTTTCTATTTAAAATTATGAGTGATGCCGAAAGTACCTGTAGTTACCTTATCACGGGCGTTAGCAGTCATCTTGGCGAGAAACTTGTGGGGCATCTATCAGAGGATCCAGGGAATCGGGTTTTCACCACATCAAGAGGACCTAGTGCGTTCGATCAAATCACTGCAAAACCAAATCACCAACACCTCACGGGAGTTGACCTCCTGCAAGCAGATGATGTGTCACGTCTTTTTTCTGCAGTTAGCCGATGGGCAGAGGGGCCATTCCATGTTGTGAACTGTGTAGGTTATTTCCCGGGATACAGCGCGATGCGCCAAACGCCTTTCGATGAATTTCGCAGAGTTTTTGAATGTAATGTCCTAACTCTCTACGCTACAGCCAATGCGCTACTACCGCTTATGCAAGCTAAGGGGGGAGGGCACTTCATGGCCTTTAGTAGTCACTCGGTTGCTCAAGCCTATCCGCTAATGGCAGCATTTACAGCAGCTAAGGCCGCAGTTGAAAGTCTAGTCCGGTCAATTGCTAATGAACATGCAAAAGAAGGAATAGTTGCAAACGCTTTTGCTATTGCAACTATTAACACACCGAGAGAGCATGATTTGCGACCAGGGGCAGATAGTTCGGGGTGGTTAGATGTTGAGCAAATTTCACGGTATGTGGTGGAAATTGTACGTGCACCCTTTAGTATCATGAACGGCAACACAATTCATCTTTACAATTATAGTGACACTTTTTTTCACACGTCTTATTTTGATAGGCTTGGAACAACTCCCTCGTCCTCAAAGGTTCTTGATGGGAGTGACTAATCCGTCACAAGAGAGGATGGATAAGGGGGAAGGGGGAAATGCAATGAAAGGTGCAGTATCCGGTGGAGTTAGTGTCTCCATAAGTTTCTCGACTTATGTCAAACTTGCGCTAAAGAACGGGTGGCCATTGTTGGCGACAATTTTTATTGCCTGTTTGTTGATTGGAAATCTCAATACAGAATCTACGTGGGCTGATGCTTCCTGTTGGCCATCCTGTTTGTCCTCAGGTGTTTCAGAGCCGCCACTTAGTGAACTTGCCAACGACCAAGTTTCACTACAATATATCAGGAAACCCTTAAATGAAAAACCCCTTTATGTGATCTTGACGATCACCACTGCAATATTGATAATTTTAAATACAGCTTTGTACCTATTGGAGGCTGAAAAGAAAAAAAGTATTCAACTTGCTGTGGCTTGGATTCTTACTTTCGTTTCCGAGATATTCACAACTCTTTGGGTGATGAAGCTATTTAATGGGTGGGACTGGGGGAAGTTTGCAGATGAGGTTGTGCCATTGCTTATTTTTATTGTGTTTGTATTTGTTGACTTTATAAACTATAGAGAAGCCAGCATTAAGCGTAACCTACATGATAGTTATAGCTGTAATGAAAAAGGCAAAAATAAAGAAGATGAGGCTATTGAGCAATTTGCTTTGAACCAGGTATTGTTTGTAGATATCCCGGTGGTCATTGGTGTTGCGTTTGCAATTGTTTTGGCTGTTTATTTAGATCGTACTTTTACTGAATTGGAGCATTACCTCCATGCATTTTTCTCTGTAGCTATCGTAATGCATTTAGTGGTGAGCCAGATCATTTACTTCATCATAGCATTTAAAAAGGACCTTGCTTCTCGAAGAGTGAGGTGTTTTGCTTAAAGGTCAGGTCCCGCATGATTCCTGACCTGGTAGATTCTACTCGCGAGGAGGAGGCACTGGGGTCAGGTCTTGCCATGCCACTTTTTCGAGGTAGACTTCTCTGAAACCCCAAGGAGGAGGACACCATGGCCCGCCCGCTTCGCATCGAGTTCCCCGGCGCCGTCTACCACGTCACCTCCCGCGGCAACGCCCGGGGGATGATTTTCGACGGCGACGACGACCGGGAACTTTTCTTCTCCATCCTCACAAAAATTGTCCAAAGGTACCGCTGGCTCTGCCACGCCTACTG
>NZ_PKUB01000016.1:66306-129426 GCF_002868845.1 Desulfuromonas sp. | reverse complement strand
CCCTACCGTGGCACATACGACGCCCTTGTCACCACCCTGCGCCGGGAGCTGCCGGCCGAGTCCTACCTGGGGATCGAGATCGAGATGAACCAGGAATTTACTGTTCGGGACCCGGCCGGCTGGGAGGGATTGCAGGATGCAGTGGTTGCTGCGGTGAAAGAGAAAACGGAAAGGGAGTGAGGGAGACATCGAGTGCGGACTCGAAGGGCTCCCCGTTCCGATGGGTCGCCCCATTCCGCGAGTTGGGGGACGGATATCCGGCCTAATCCGTTGACCCTTTCCCCTGCTCTAATGTAGAATCCGGGTGGACAATATTCAACGCAGTTACGAAGGAGTCGTTATGAAGAGGCAATTGTTTTTGCTCATCCTTGTCGCCCTGTTCCTCGCCGTCCCCGCTTTCGCCGGAGAGGCCCGCACCTACGGCAAGGGGATCACCCTGACCGAGACCTCCAAGGTCTCGGAGATCCTCGAACACCCCGAAGCCTTTATCGGCAAGACGGTCAAGGTCCGGGGCACCGTGGTCGAGGTCTGTCCCAAGCGCGGCTGCTGGATCGAATTGGCCAGCGACCGTCCCTTCGAGAAAATCCAGGTCAAGGTCACCGACGGCGAGATCGTTTTTCCCATGGAGGCCCGAGGCCGGCAGGCGACCGTCGAGGGGGTCGTCCAGGAGTTGAAGCTCTCCAAGGAGCAGGTCATCGGCTGGAAGCGCCACCTCGCCGAGGAGAAGGGGGAGACCTTCGATCCTTCCACGGTGACCGGCGGAGAGACCGTCTACCGCATCCGCGGCCTCGGCGCCGCCATCGACCAGTAGGCCCGCGCCACCGGTCATGAACTGGCGCAAGTGGAACAACATCCTCCACCGTGATCTCGGCTATCTCTGCTTCGGCCTGACCGTCATCTACGCCGTCTCCGGCGTGGCGGTCAACCACATCGCCGACTGGAACCCCAGCTACGCGGTCGAGACGGTGGAAACCAACATCGGGCCTGTCGCGACGCCCGAAGGGGTCACCGACGCGGTCGTCGCCGGCATCCTGGCACGCCTGGGGGAGACCGAGACCCACACCGGCAGCTTCCGTCCCGACCCGGAGACCCTGCAGATTTTCATCGAGAAGCGGGCCGTCACCGTCAATCTGCGCAGCGGCGCGGTCCGCCACGAAAGGGCCGAAGGGCGCCCGGTGCTGCGGGAGATGAACTTCCTGCACCTCAACCATCCCAAGAAGCTGTGGACCTGGGTGGCCGACATCTACGCCGTGGCCCTCGGGCTTCTGGCCCTGACCGGGCTCTTCGTCATTCGAGGCAAAAAGGGGATCTCCGGCCGCGGCGCCTGGCTGACGGCTGCGGGTTTCGCCGTGCCGCTCGTCTTTTTGTTGTTGTATCTCTGAGATTGGCTTTTCCCTAAAACCAGAAAGGCGGACCCGAAACGGTCCGCCTTTTTTTTGTGCTGCGCAAGGCATCATCTTGATTTCCTGTGGAATCAACCGAGTTTTGAGAGGCCATGACATCCTTGGACCCTGGTCAAGGGAGCGGCGAGCCCACGAGCGACGTGCTTTGTTCTGCGGGGCGGTGGGGTGGAAGCGGTAAGAAAAGCCTTGGTCCGACAAAAGAGAAAACACATCCTGTTGCCATCAGCGATGGGCTGAGTGGAGCAGGGAGGCAAGGACGGGGGGATCTGTCCTCTCCCCCGATCGTGCGGAAAAGGAAAACTTTAAATGGAAAAAAGAAAGGGCCAAATCGCCCAAAGGGTGGGGGAAATGACCCGCTTGGTGGGGGGGAGTGGGGTGGTCTGGCTTGTTAAGGCGCCTCTAGTTAGCCGTGGCTTATTTTTTGCATCAGTGAGGCATTTGTTTTGGGTATAACAATATTTTGTCGATGGAAACACCTGATAGGGGGGTGGGTTTATAGAGCAGCGCCCCTGTTCGGTTTCTGGAACAAATGCATGCCCGCCTGATCAAGGGATCTTCGACAGGGCGGCTGAAACAAAATGGTTTGGGTCGATTACAGATAGCGCCTGCAGAACAACGATTTGGGAGGGGGAAATGTCTGGCGGAATGTTTTATGGCCAATCTGGCCGTTGTTGGAGGAATAGTTTGGTCACACTCGTGATGCTTCTGCTGTTCCAGGGGACAGGCTTCGCGGCAGAGATGATCATTCACACCGACAATAAGACCATCGGCGGCAGCGGCACGACGGTGTATGGCGTTCCCTTCACGGCGGTTACCTCGGGGGATGTCACCACTTTCTACATCCACGGTGATTTCGACGTTCCGGTCGGGGACACCCTCAAGGGGGTCGGGACCAGGATGGCTGAAATGGTGGTCGGCAACGATGCGACGATTCCGGTCGGGGCATTGGTTGATTTTTCTGCCACCGATAGCACTCCTGGGCCGGGTGGCGGTGCCGGCGGTGGTGCGGTAACGACTATTGGCATTGGCGCTGACTGGACACCCGGGAATACCAATTATGGAGGTGGAGGAGGCGGCGGCGCGCGGGGAGGACAAGGGACAGGTGCCCGGCCGGGTAGCAGTGGCGGGGCCGGTTCAAATGGGAGTAGTGGCGTTACCGGAGCTTCAGGTGGCTCCGGTCAGCCTGGGGTCAGCGGTAGTGGCGGCAAGCGAAATCAAATGACCGCTGCCGGTGGCGGTGCCAGTGGGGCTGCTGGCTCCCCTGGAAGCGGTGGCCCCGGAGGTGGCGGAGCCGTCAATGGTGGTGCCGGTGGTGGCGGGGGCGTCAATGGCGTCAATTGGGAAAATGGTTATAACGGAACTACCGGTGAGGCGGGTTATACCGCAGGAAGCGGTGGCCTCGGTGGCAATGGCGGATCCGGCGGCGGTGGCACGAATGCCGGTACGGGTGAGACATTAAGTGCCGGCGGCGGCGGAGGCTCCGGCGGCACCGGCGGTGGCGGCGGTGCTGGCGGCCAGGGCGGCGGCGGTCGCGGCGGCGGTGGTGGCGGCGGTGGTGCCGGCACCTGGACCGGCCCCGGTGGCACGGGCGGCAGTGGAGGTCATGGGGGCTCAGGCGGTTCCGGTGCCGGTGGCGACGATGGCGGCATCAGCGGCCAGGGCGGCAACGGCGGCGGAGCGATCAGCCTGTTGGTACTTGGTGAATTGACCTTCGGTGGTGAGGTGCAGGTCAAGGGCAGTAACGGTGCCAGCGGCTCACCCGGAGGAAACGCGGCAGGTGATGTCGGTTTGGATGGTGTAGCGGGCTCGGGAGGCTCAGCAGGTGGCGGGGAATGCTGCTCCGGCGACGGCGGAGACGGTGGCTCTGGCGGGAAAGGCGGTTGGGGAGGTAACGGCGGTCCCGGCGGCGCAGGCGGCGCAGGCGGCGGCGGCGCAGGCGGGTCGGTCAAACTCGTTGCGAGTGTTTTGGCATCCGCCGGAGGCACGGTTAACGCTACCGGGGGAACCGGAGGCAACGCGGGCGCAAGCTGTCGACTCATCGTGGGCGACAGTCTTGGGACCACGTTTTCCGGTACGAAAACCGGCGTCGCGGCAACGGTTCCGACGAGTGGCCCGACCGCAACGAACCCGTTTCTGAAGGATGCTTCAGGCCCTGTCGAAACGCCCCTGATCTCAGGGCTTCCCGGTGGGGCTGAGGCCTTTGGCCCGACCAACCTGACCCGGGCGGATTTCCCGCAGCTGTCCGCGTCGACCGAGCCGGGGCTGCCGAAGGTCGCGGTGGTCATCACCGATGTCGGGCCGACCGGTTACGAATCCTCCTACCCTGACCATGACTACCTGTTTATCATCAACCTCACCGACAGCGCACTGTCCAACGTCAGCTTCGGTGTCGGCCTGAACGGAAGCGAGCCGGTCGAAAATGGTTTGCTGATAGGGGGCTACGCCAATGATCCGCTCTTTGGCGGCTCCGCCGACATCGGCAAGGCCAACCTGTCGGCCGGAGAAGTCTACGTCACCCTGGTGCCGGCCGGTCCGGTCAAGCTCAAGGTCCAGTACGCCGAGGAAGGCGCTGCATCGGTCTCCGGTATGAGCGCGGATGCGACGGCCTACCTGTTAGCGTCGCCGAATGCAGGTCTCGGCAAAGCGCTTTCTTTCGACGGGGTCAATGACAGGGTGATTGCTGCGCCCATCAACATGGCGGGCGACAAATTCACCCTCGAAGCCTGGATCAAGCCGACGGATATCACCACCAATACTTACTACGAAATTGTACGGCAGAATCCCGCTACCGGTTCTCCGGACTGGTTGCTGTCGTTCCAGGGTAAAGGGACGATCCTCTCCTTCGGGTTGCACACGTCGGCCGAATATCTGGAACTCGATGTCCCGATTACAGCAGCGGACTTCACCGACGGCAGCTGGCACCACGTGACGGCGACCTACGACGGGGCGACCAAGCGTCTTTATGTCGATGGCGTCGAGATCGGGACCCAGAGCCAGTCGGGGACCATCACCTATTACGGTCCCGGTGGAGCGCATGGGATCGGCACCTCCTCATGGGGCGTAGGAAACGGGTCTGAACATTTCAAAGGCCTGATCGACGAGGTCCGGATCTGGAACGTTGCCAAAAGCCTGGCGGAGATTCAGGCGGCGCGGTTCAACCCGCTCAAGGGCAATGAAAACAACCTCGTCGGCTACTGGCCGTTCGAAGAAGGCCTCTGCACCCTGACGCTCGATCGCTCGGTCAAAACCAACGACGCCGTCATCGAAGGCGCTGCTTGGACGAGCGGCTACCAGGCGCAGCCCCGCTCGACCGTCGAGGACACGGCAATCACTCTGACCCTGGGCGGTTTCGATGCCGACAACGACGGCAGCAGCCAGCTGGAAACCGTCTCGTACCGGATCACGACACTGCCGTCAGTGGGCAAGCTTTACCAGACCAGCGACGGTACGACCAAGGGCGTTCAGATCACCTCCGAGCAGACGGTTTCGGACGCGGCCGGCCGGGTCATCTACGAGCCGAACCTGAATGCGACGGGAAGCGACAGCTTCAGCTACAAGGCGTACGACGGGCGGAGACTGTCTGCCGACCCGGCGAGCCTGAGCATTGCCATCAGCGCGGTCAACGACACGCCGACGATCACCGGGCAGGGCACCATCGGTTTCAATGAGGACACCTCCAGAACCCTCGTCTTCGGCGACCTGGTCGTTACCGACCCCGACGACAGCTATCCGGCGGATTTCACCCTCGCGGTGCAAGACGGCAGCAACTACACGCGCAGCGGCAACACGATCACCCCGGCGGCGAACTTCAACGGCACCCTGACGGTGCCGGTTGTTGTCAACGACGGCACGGCGGACAGCAACACCTACAACCTCAGCGTGACCGTCAACGCCGTCAACGACGCGCCGACGGTCTCGAATGTCGGCAACCAGTCGACCAGCGAGGACACGGCGGTCGGCCCGGTTGCGTTCAGCGTTGCGGACGTGGAAACGGCGGCCAGCAGCCTCTCCGTCACGGCGAGTTCGAACAACACGACGCTGGTGCCGAACGGCAACATCGCCATCGGCGGCAGCGGCGGCAGCCGTAGCGTGACCGTGACCCCGGCGGGCGATGAAACCGGGACCGCGACGATCACCCTGACGGTGTCGGACGGAAGCCTGTCGGCGTCGGATACTTTTGTCGTGACCGTCACCGCGGTCAACGACGCACCGACGATCACGGACGTTTGCAATCAGTCGACCAGCGAGGACTCTGCGGTCGGTCCGGTCGCGTTCGACGTCGCTGACGTGGAAACGGCTGCAGGCAGCCTCTCCGTCACGGCGAGCTCCAGCAACACGACGCTGGTGCCGAACGGCAACATCGCCATCGGCGGCAGCGGCGGCAGCCGTAGCGTGACCGTGACCCCGGCGGGCGATGAAACCGGGACCGCGACGATCACCCTGACGGTGTCGGACGGCAGCCTGTCAGCGTCGGATACCTTTGTCGTGACCGTCACCGCGGTCAATGATGCGCCGTCGATCACTGGCCAGGGCGCGATCACCATCGGTGAGGATGCGCCGCGGACGATCGTGTTTGGCGATTTGACTGTCACCGACGTGGACAACAGCTACCCGACGGGTTTCACCCTCGCGGTGCAAAATGGCAGCAACTACACGCGCAGCGGCAACACGATCACCCCGGCGGCGAACTTCAACGGCACCCTGACGGTGCCGGTGGTGGTCAACGACGGCACGGCGGACAGCAATACCTACAGCCTCAGCGTGACGGTCAACGCCGCGAACGATGCGCCGACGATTACCGGGCAGGGCACGATCGCCCTGGACGAGGATACCTCTCGGGCGATCGTCTTCGGAGATGTGAGCGTCACCGACGTGGACAACAGCTACCCGACGGGTTTCACCCTCGCGGTGCAAAATGGCAGCAACTATACGCGCAGCGGCAACACGATCACCCCGGCGGCGAACTTCACCGGCACCCTGACGGTGCCGGTGGTGGTCAACGACGGTGCGGCGAACAGCAATACCTTCAACCTGAGCGTGACGGTCAACGCCGTGAACGATGCCCCGACGATTACGGGCCAGGGCGCCGTCACCTTGGACGAGGACATGTCACGAACGATTGTGTTCGGCGATGTGAGCGTTTCCGACGTGGACGACAGCTACCCGACCGGGTTCAGCCTCGCGGTGCTCGGCGGCGTCAATTATACCTGCATCGGCAACACGATCACCTCGACGGCGAATTTCAACGGCACCCTGACCGTGCCGGTCAAGGTCAACGACGGCGCGGCGGACAGCAATACCTTCAACCTGAGCGTGACGGTCAATGCCGTGAACGATGTGCCGACGATTACCGACATCGCCAACCGGAGCACACCCGAGGACGTGACCGCGGGGCCGATCCCGTTTGCCCTGGGCGATGTGGAAACGGCTGCTGCAAGTCTGACGGTAACGGCCAGTTCCAGCAATACGGCGCTGGTTCCTAACGGCAATATCAGCCTTGGTGGAAGCGGTGCAAACCGGAACATTACGCTGATTCCGGCAGCCAATCAGTCGGGCAGCGCGATGATCACGGTGACGGTCTCGGACGGGACCGATTCAACCAATGACAGCTTCGTTCTGACTGTCGGTCCGGTGAACGACCTGCCCACGATCTCCGACATCGCCAACCGGAGCACGCCCGAGGACGTTGCGACGGGTGCGATTTCGTTCATCGTGGGCGACACCGAGTCGGCAGCCGCCAGCCTGCTCGTGACGGCCAGTTCCAGCAACACGGCGCTGGTCCCGAATGGCCACATTTCGCTCGGCGGTAGCGGCACCAGTCGGACCCTGACCCTGATTCCGGCGGCCAATCAGTTCGGCAGTGCGACGATCACAGTGACGGTCGATGACGGCCTCGACACCCAGAGCGACACCTTTGTCCTGACCGTCAATGCCGTCAACGACGTGCCGGCCATTACGGATGTCGGCAACCAGTCTACGCCTGAAGATACCGCGACGAGTCCGATCGGGTTTGTCGTGAGTGATATTGAGGCGGCGTCGAGCAGCCTGACCGTCACGGCGAGTTCCAGCAACACGACCCTGGTGCCGAACAGCAACCTCGCCATCGGCGGCAGCGGCGGCAGTCGCAGCGTGACCGTGACCCCGGCGAGCGATGAAACCGGGACCGCAACGATCACTCTGGCGGTATCGGACGGCAGCCTGTCGGCGACGGACACCTTCGTGGTGACCGTCACCGCGGTCAACGACGCGCCGACGGTAACGGGCCAAGGCGCGATCACCGTGGGCGAGGACGCGTAGCGGACGATCGTTTTCGGCGATTTGAACGTCACCGACGTGGACAACAGCTACCCGACGGGTTTCACCCTCGCGGTGCAAAATGGCAGCAACTACACGCGTAGCGGCAACACGATCACCCCGGCGGCGAACTTCAACGGCACCCTGACGGTGCCGGTCAAGGTCAATGACGGCACGGCGGACAGCAATTCCTACAACCTCAGCGTGACCGTCAACGCCGTCAACGACGTGCCGACCATTACAGATGTCGGCAACCAGTCCACGCAGGAGGATACCGCTACGAGCCCGATCGGGTTTGTCGTGGGTGATATCGAGACGGCGGCGGGCAGCCTGACCGTGACGGCGTCTTCCAGCGACCAGGCACTGGTTGCCGACGCCGGAATTGTCGTCGTCGGCAGCGGCGCCAGCCGCACGGTGACGATCACCCCGGAAAAGAACCAGACGGGCGATGTCACGATCACCCTGACGGTCTCCGACGGGAGCGACACGGCCAGCGACACGTTCGCGCTGAACATTGGCGCGGTCAACGACACCCCGGTGCTGACCGGGCAGTCCGTCTTGGGCACTCCGGAAGACACGCCACTGGCGATTACCTTGGACGATGTGACCGTCAGCGATGTCGACAGCACCTGGCCCGATGATTTCACCCTGACCGTCCTCTCCGGCAGCAACTACCACGTCTACGGTGCGACGATCGTGCCGGTGCCGGATTTCAGCGGCACCCTGACGGTGCCGGTCGAAGTCAGCGATGGCCAGGCGACCAGTGAAGCGTATGATCTGAGCGTGTCGGTCACGGCGGTCAACGACGCCCCGGTCGCGGGCATCGGCCTCGGCTCCGCCCTCGAATTCGACGGGATCAACGACCATGTCCTCGTGGCGCCTGATGCCTCCCTCGACCTTGCGGACGGCACCATCGAGTTCTGGGTCAAGCGCGGGCCGACCGTGGGCAACACCTGCGTCCTCGCCAACCGCGGCTTCTCCGGCAGCGAGACGCGCTACAGCGTGCACCTTTCCGCCACCGCGATCGGGCTGTGGAACGGGACCAGCTTCAATACCGTCGGTTTCGCGACGACGGAAGGGGAGTGGTATCACATCGCCCTGGTGGACAGCGGTTCCGACAGCGAGGTGTTCGTCGACGGCGTTTCGGTCGGCACCACCGGCAACGCCTTCAACCCCCTGGCGTCCGGCCAGAACCTGACCATGGGTCTGACCTACTCCGGTTCGGGGCAGCTCGATTTCGAGCCCTTCGTCGGCGCGATTGACGAAGTCCGGCTGTGGAGCGTCCCGCGCACGGTCACCGAAATACGCCGGACCATGAACCAGCCCCTGGCGGGCGATGAAGCGAACCTGGTCGGCTACTGGCCGATGGACGAGGCGACCGGTTTCAAAATCGACGACCTGTCCGGCGACGGTAACGACGGCACCCTCGGCGGCCAAATGTCAGCGTCCGACTGGGTCGCCGGCCAGATGACCAGTCGCAAGGTCGTGGTCAACGGCCTCGAGGACAACCGGGTGACCGTTGCCCTGGCCGGTGCCGATACCGAAGGCGACAGCCTCTCGGCGACGATTACCGCACTGCCCCAGTTGGGTCAGCTTTACCAGGCCTCCAACGGCACCAGCCCCGGCGCGATGATTACCTCCGTCCCGACCGTGGTGACGGACTCCCAGAGCCGGGTCATCTTCGAACCGGTGGCCAATTCCACTGCGGACCAGGATTTCGCCTACCGGGTGGAGGACGCTTCGGACGCATCGATCCATGCCGTTGCGGTACGCCTGGCTATCGCGCCGACCAACGACAGGCCGACCTCGGCGAGCAACACGGTCCAGACCACGCAGAACACCCCCTACCGCTTCTCCGGGAGCGACTTCGCCTTCAACGACATCGACGGGGATGTGCTCAAGGGCATCCAGGTCACCTATCTGCCGGCGGACGGCTCCCTCTCCCTGGGATCTTCGGCGGTTGGCGTCAACCAGGTTGTCTCGGCAAACGACCTCGGCAGCCTGGTCTTCACCCCGGCGCCCAACGAGTCCGGGGTCGGATACGACAGCTTCGCCTTCCGGGTCTTTGACGGGACGGAATTCAGCCAAAATTCGTACTTCATGACCTTCGACGTGGAGGCCAGCCGCTACGTGCTGACCTCGAGCGCGTCGGCCCATGGTGCCATCTTCCCTGCCGGCAGCGTGACCAAGGTCTACGGGACCTCGCAGACCTACGTGATCAGCTCCGATTCGGGTTACCTGCTCAAAGACGTCGTTGTTGACGGAAGACCCATCGGTGCCGTGACGTCCTACACATTCAGCGATATCGACAGGCCTCATTCGATCAACGCGATTTTCGTAAAGTCGGAGGCGACGCTTCAGGGCCGGGTTTTAAATTCCGCCGGCGCCCCGTTGAGTGGCGCAACAGTATCCGTTGCAGGGGCCTCTTCCTCCACCGGTTCGGACGGTCTCTATTCGATGACCGTGCCTGGCGGCAGTCAGAACATCAAGGTGGAAAGGGCGGGGTTTTTCACTCAGGAAGAGGCGATCAGCGTTGCCCCGGGCGGGACGCTGATCCGCAACTATAAGCTCTATTCGACCGTTGGCGACAACATGGCCATTGTCGTAATCAATTCGAAATATTCCGATCATGCCTATTTCGTGGAAGGGATTGACCACGACGTGACTTATACGGTCGACGTCAAGTGGGGGGTCCATCCCAAAGGGGATGTTCATTTCACCTCGTCCAATGGAACCTCGATCGTCGGTGTTGGCGCGCAAGATCAGGTGACGACCCTGGCTTCGGCCTCAAAGAGTTACAATGTCGGGGACTTGGATGTCTGTTCCAAACTCTATGTCCAAGCGGTAAGTGCCGACGGCACCGTTACACAGAATTCGGTGGCGCCGTTCTCGATAATGCCCCGGCCCGCGTACATGCCGGCGATGGAGTTTGTTCCGCCTCCGCTGTGGGGAGACGACTCCTTTTCGTATAAGGGGGCGCCCGGCCCGATCGATCTGCTGACAGCGATGATTCCCCAGGACATGATCCCGAGCGATGTGCCGCTTTTCAGCGGCGGGGCGATCGAACTGGATTTCGTGCCGACGGTGGAAAGTGAGATTGACGGGAATGAATTGGAATACGTTCTTTCCGGTTCTGGTTTCGGCGGGGACGACGAGCCCTCGGAGTCACTGAAGGATGCCTGGAAAAAGGGGCTGAAAGATGCCAAGGGCAAGCAGCGGGTCGCCGGGATGGAGATGGAATTTACCCCCACGTTCTCCCTGGTCGGCGAGTTCGAGGATGAGATCTGCAGCTGGAACTACGGCGGTTACATCGGTGTCGAAGCCGCGATAAGCGCTTCGGTCACCTGGCCGACGGTCATTATCACGCCGGTCACTCCGCCGATTCCCGGCTACTACAAGGCCTCGGCCGATTTGGCCCTCGGCTTCAATCTGGGAATTGAAGACCTGCTGCCCGAACCGCAGTTCAATGGGAAACTCGATATCGGTCCTTACCTGAGGGGTACGATCGCCGCTGGTGTCGATGGGGTTGCCGCCCTCGAAGGTTGGGTCGGCGGCGGGGCCGACATCGGCTTCCAGTTCCCCGTTCAGCCCCCCCTCAATGAAGCGTCTTTGTATGTCAACGCGGGCGCGACGGCTTATGTGTGGATTTTCTCCTACGAAGTCGAGCTGTTCCGCAAAACGCTCGACCTACTTGCAAGCAACGGTTCGCCCCCCCTGGCATCTCCTTTGAGGATGACGCCTGCACGCGGGCCGAGCTTGATCGCGAGAAATTATTTGGTGCGCCCCGACTATGCGGTCTTCGATGGGGGAACGATTCCGAAGGTGCAGGCCTTGGGTGACGGGGATAGCGGTCCTTCTCTAACGCCGATCCAGACGACTATCTATCCTCGCTCGCAGGCAACCTTGTCTGCCGGCGGTTCACATCTCGATCTCGCCTGGCTGTACGATGACCCGGCGCGGGACGTCGGTGCGATTTTGGCTCCCAACCGGACGGAGCTGGTCTGGTCCGGTTGGAGCGGTTCGGCCTGGTCGACTCCGGTGGCGATTGCCGACGACGGGACCGCTGACTTTCATCCAAACCTGTTCACTTCGGGCGACGGTTCAGTCATGGCGGTTTGGGAAGACCTGAGCACCGTGATTGACAATACGACCCTTCCTGAACTCGAGGACGTGACTGCCAACATGGAAATCTCCACATCCGTCTACAATCCGACCACGCAGACCTGGGGGCCGGAAAAGACTTTGACGGCCAATAGCATTCTGGATCGCACCCCTCAACTGGCAGGAAGTTTCGCCGCCGATCTTCTCCTGATCTGGATCGCCAACGATCAGAACGACATTCAGGGCAGCGGTGTCGCCCCCAACACCATCATGGCTGCCTGGTGGAACGGTGCCGACTGGAGCGCACCCGAGGTGGTGGCGACGGTCCCGAACTACATTGTTAAATACGATGTGGTCTATGACGGCACCCGGGCCGATATCGTTCTGACCATGGATACGGACGGGAACAGTGCGACGGTCGAAGACCACGAACTCTTCCATCTCGAGTACGGCGGCGCCTGGAACCAGATGGTTCAGTTGACCTCTGACGTTCTGGCCGACGATAATCCGCAGCTGGCTTTCGACCCGACAGGTGATGTCGTCATGGCATGGTTGCGCGGCAACGAAGTAAGTGGAGTGACCAACTTCGACTTTGCCAACCGTTCCGTTATTCGCACCGACGAATATACGACCAACCTGGCCGATTTTAAGCTCGCCTCGAACGGCACCGGGCAGATTGCTCTCGTCTGGGCGGAGACGACACAATCAGAAATCGAACCCGACATGCCCTCGTCGGATATCAAGACGATATTCTACGACCCGATCCTCGATGTCTGGGGTCACCCGCGCCAACTGACCTCTGATCCGGAAATCGAACAGGCGATTACCGCGGCCTTTGTCGACGATACCCTGTTCAGCGTTTACAATCGGACCGAGATGGTCAAGATTTCCGAGGAGGTTGTGACCGGTGGTGGCGACACGCTGACCGTAAACTCTTTCGAAGCGGGAACAACGGGCCTGTATATGCTCGAGCACCAGATCAGCAGCAACCTGAGCGTCGCCGAAGACGGCATCGCCATGACACCGCCCAACCCGCTTCCCGGCACGCCGGTCACTCTCGGTGCACAGATCGAGAATATCGGCGATACCGGTGCCGAGGACGTCATTGTCGCCTTCTATAACGGCAGTCCCGATCCGGCCAACCTGATCGACACCGTCGTTGCCGAGGGCATTCTGGCTCCCGGCGCGGCAAAAGTGGTAACCCTCGACTGGACGATACCTGCCGGGGTGACGAACCTGCAGATCAGCGTGCTGGTAGACCCCGATCTGGCGCTGGAGGACAGCGACCGCCTGAACAACACCCTGACCAGTTCGTTCCTGGAGCCCGACCTGACCATCGCCACGGCCGACTGGGAGAAGATCGGCGACAATTACTACGTGACCTTCGATGTCATCAACCAGGGCGCCGTCGATGCGTCCTCGACCGGTTGGGTGCTCCGGGGGGCCGAGAGCGGCACGATCACCAGCGGGTCGGTCGGGGTGCTTGAGCCGTATAATTCGACCGATATCGAGATCGGTCCGTTGACCGCCAATCAGATCGCGAATGCCAACTACACGTTGATCATCGAGGTTGACCAGAACAACGCTCTGCAGGAGTTCGAGGAAGCGAACAATGCGATGACGCTGAACATCGACCGGCTTATGGCCGGCATGTGCGAGCCCCTGAATTACTTCATCGACGGTGACGGCGACGGTTACGGGGATCACAGTGCGTTGCCGATCGAGACCTGTTCGCCGCCTCAGACCGGAACCTATGTGCTTAACGATGAGG
Source organism: Desulfuromonas sp. (assembly GCF_002868845.1). Taxonomy (NCBI): domain Bacteria; kingdom Pseudomonadati; phylum Thermodesulfobacteriota; class Desulfuromonadia; order Desulfuromonadales; family Desulfuromonadaceae; genus Desulfuromonas; species Desulfuromonas sp. The sequence continues at coordinate 115,857 of NZ_PKUB01000016.1, read as the reverse complement.
ACAGAGACGACAGCAACAACACCGTTTACCCCAATGCTCCCGAGCTTTGCGACGGCCTCGACAACGACCAGAACTACCGGGTCGACGACGGCGCTTGTGCTCCGGGCGAAACCGCTGCGGGAGCATCGGAGCCGGCGCGGGTGCCGATTCTCGACGGCTGGTGGCTGCTGGCCGCGGTCGCGGCAGGGGGCGGAATGCTTCGGCGCAGACGGCAATAACCCTTAACTTAGATCGCATCGAAAAGAGGCCGCGCCATGATGGGCGCGGCCTCTTTTTTGTCCGTTGCAACCGGGTTCCGCCCGGCCCCTCGCTTGTCGTGAAAGGGTCTCTTCAGGGGCTTTCAGGGGGGGGAAGACGACGGGGGCCGCGACCCTACAGCTCCTCCGGGGTGAAGGCCACCACTTCGTCGATGGCCTCGGCCCCGGTCAGGAGCATTACCAGGCGATCGACGCCGAGGGCGATGCCGGCGGCCTCGGGCATGGCCTCCAGTTCGCAGAGGAACTTTTCGGGGAAGGGGTAGGGTTTCTTGCCGGCGGCGCGGCGGCTCTTCTCGTCCTGCATGAAGCGCTCGCGCTGCTCGGCCTGGTCGGTAAGCTCGGAGAAGGCGTTGGCGATCTCCAGCCCGGCGATGTACAACTCGAAGCGTTCGGCCACGGTCGGATCATCCGGTTTGGTTCGGGCCAGGGCGCCCAGCTCGAGGGGATAGTCATAGAGGAAGGTGGGCCGGCCCTGACCCAGGCGGGGCTCGACGTACTCGGTGAGGACCTCCTCGAAGCGCTCGGAGGCGAGAGCCCGGTCCAGTGGCATGGGGGCGTAGCGGTCGAAGGCCTCGCGGACCGACAGTCGCTGCCAGGGGGCGGCGAGGTCGATGGCGTGGCCCTGCCAGGTCGCTTTCCCCCCGGGGAGGAGGGCGGCGAGGAGCGCTTCGCATTCGGTCATCAGGGCCGTGTAGTCGGCCCCGGCCCGGTACCATTCGAGGAGGGTGAACTCGGGGAGGTGGTTGGCGCCCCGCTCGCCCTCGCGCCAGCAGCGGCAGAGCTGGAAGGTGCGCTCGTAGCCCGCGGCGAGGAGGCGCTTCATGGCGAGTTCCGGGGAGGTGTGCAGGCACCAGGATCCGCTCGGGACGGGGTCGATGTGCGCCTCGGGGGCGTTGCCCGGAATGCGGTGGGGGGTCTCCACCTCGAGGTAGTCGCGTTCGGCGAAAAAGGCCCGGATCGTCTGAACGATCCGGGCCCGCTTCTGAAGGTTCTGCCGCTTGCGGGCGAGTGCCCAGTTCGGTTCCATGGTCTTCCATTGGAAGTCCCCCTTTGAAAAGGGGGAGGCTCAAGAGGGCGAAATCGGCCGCCTACTCCTTGACCCGGGTGACGTACTCCCCGGTGCGGGTGTCGATCTGGATCAGGACCCCCTCCTCGACGAAGGAGGGGACCTGCAGGGTGTAGCCGGTCTCCACGGTGGCCGGCTTGTTGTTGCCGGCGGCGGTGTCGCCCTTGACCCAGGGTTCGGACTGGGTGACCCGCAGGTTGACGAAGTTGGGCAGGGTGATGCCGATGCCCTGGCCGTTGAACATGAGGATCTTGACCTCGGTGTTGTCGAGGAGGAAGTACTTGTCGTCGCCGAGGGTCTCCTCGGTGAGGGTGACCTGATCGTAGGTCTTCTGGTCCATGAAGACATACCCCGACTCGTCCTGGTAGAGGTACTGCATGTCCCGCTCTTCGAGGCTGGCCGGCGAGAAGGACTCGCCCGAGCGGTAGGTGCGGTCGAAGAGCGAGCCGGTGATCATGTTGCGCAGCTTGCACTTGTAGAGGGCCTGGCCCTTGCCGGGCTTGGTGAAGTCGAACTGGACGATGACGTGGGGTTCGCCGTCTACCATCAGCTTGAGGCCTTTTTTCAGATCTGCGCAACTGTACATGACGCTTTTCTCCTTTTATGTGGTTTCAACGATTATTCCGAGAACAAAACTCGTTATTTAAGCATAGATGTGGACAGATTGTCATCGAAAAAGTCCCCCGGCCGGTTGTTCTCGCCCCGCCCTTTATGGTAGATTTGCCCGGCAGCGCATAACTCAACCGAAGGAGACAGCCATGCCGACCACCGCCGATCTGAAACGCGGCCTCGTCATTCAGCTTGACAACGCCCCCTGCCTCGTCCTCGACGTCACCAGCCAGTCTCCCTCCGCCCGCGGGGGAAGCACCCTGGTCAAGATCAAGTACCGCAACCTGCTGACCGGACAGGTGCTCGACAAGGCCTATAAGTCCGGCGAGCGGGTGGACGCGGCCGATTTCGAGAAGCGCAAGGGGCAGTTCCTGTACGCTACCGGGGATGACGGGGTGTTCATGTATATGTTTTGCGGACATATGAAAACCTTTCGCATGAATGAATGCTTGATATCACTAACGAAATTTGCTATTGTCTCCATACGAAAGATTCATGCTTTTTTTCTGTACCTAAAATGCATTTTTTTGGAGGGATTTCTGGATGGAGTACACCATTGATGTTGAGGCACTAAGAAAGCAGTTTCATCAAAGAAAGCCCTCCTGCAAGCAGGACGCCGAACTTGTCCCCCTCCTTTTTGGTTACCTCGAAGACATCGCAAAAAACAAAGCAGTAACCGTCAGTCAAAAGCTAACACTACACAGACGTGGCATGTTTGAGGCCTTCGGTGCGCCCATGAAGGAATCCACAATGCCCGCCCTGTTTAAAGAGATCTTATTCGCCGCCGACAATCAACTGAAATATCAGCACAATAAGCTCAGGCCTATTCCCGCCTCGTCCCGAGAGATATGCAAGCGTCTTCGTGGCTGGCTTCGTGCGCACGCAAAAGAAGGAACGTTGCCGCTGAACCAGTTTGGCTACCTCAGCGTTAACGAGATGGCCAAAGCGATCAATGTCAAGAATAGTCGCAACGGATGGAATAAAACTTTTCGCCGTCACGTTGAGCGCGTCGATCGCATCTTAGCAAAGCTTCCCACCCACCCAGACAACAGTCCTTACGTTGCCAACATCGACAAGCACAAGCGGTTTTATTCTTTTGAAAAGTACAGGCCTCTAGATAGTGAGCTGATCCTCGAAATTGTAGAGGTCTTCAAAAAAGAGTTCGAAAGCAAGGCGAAAGCCACAACACAGAATTCATTCTTTTCTATCTGCGCGTTTCTTGAGTTCTGGATCGAACAGGCCAGCAACGGCGCACCAGGCTATCTAAATATCAGTCGAAAGCTAATGGATGGAGAAAAGCCAAATCATGAAGAAATGGAGATGGTGCTAACTCGATTTCGTGAGCATGTGCTGCACTCAGGGATGTGGACTGGCGGGGTACTACAAAACTACTTTGGGAATATCAACCGCCTATTCAGAGCGCTTGACCGCGAAGGGGTACTCCCAAAGCCAATTGACCTTAAGCAGCCAGGCCGGGGCTGGAAAGCCAATAAAAACAACCGCCCCAAGAAGAGCCTCGCAGAGGTTCCCGCGACTACCTTTTCGGAGAAGGAATTAAAGAAAATTGTCGAGCCCCTGCTAGAAAAGAATGTCAGTAGCGATGAAATAGTAGAGGCAACAAAAAATGACTTCTTAAAAACATTGGCAGCCGACGGCTTTGACATTACGGCATCGCAGGAAGAACATCTCAAGCATATAGCCGACCTCACCGAAAAGCGCCTTTCCAGCTTGAGGCGATGCGCCGAGGATGAACTCCTAAAATGGTACGAGACCTACCAGGCGGGACAGAAACTCCTCAAGTCCTGCGACCTTTCTTATGAAAAAGGCATCCTCCCCCTCATTGAAGAGTGGCTTCAGGCCTCAAACAGATCCAACACAAAGCTTGCCAGAATCCTTTATAGAAACCAGGAAACTCCAAAAGACGTTGCCCTCTCACGTTACCTCTGCTTAATCGAGAATCGTTGGAATGGAATCCTTCCGACCAGCCAACACTGGGAGCTGCACAGCTTCAATAAAGAGTTCTTCATGAGCGTTGCAAGCCGAACGGACATTCTCCCGATGATGCAGCCTCACAAAGATGCGTACGTCGCCGCCATGGTGATCTTGCTCGTTGACACAGGAGGCAATGTTGATTCCATAAACGATCTTCCATACCCATGCCTTCAAGACACGGACGATCCAAATGAAAAAATCCTCTCTACTTGGAAACCAAGAGCAGGTCATGCCCTCATTCAGGAGATTGTCCAAGTAAACGACAGAAACCGCATCAGCAGCGTAAGGGCCATTGAAATGATAGAGGAAATGACCTCACGGCTGCGGCGAATGGCAAAACATGGGCCGACCGGACCTTTTCAAAGCGAAGCATATGGCACCCACAGGGATAGCGGCCTTGACAAGGTCCACAATCATCTCTTCATCTCCCGTCTCTATCCATCAAAACCAATGCGGGTCTTCAATAAGGCAACCCGAACAAAATCTTTCAAAAAGCTTCTGAAGCGTCATTCCGAACTAGAAAAAATCGCCATGAAAATGGAATTCATCAGAAGTACCATCATCTTAGACGCAACCATCAAGAAGGAAGGTCGACTCCTGGTGGGCCAAACGATAGCAAATCACAAGCATCAGGACACGACGAGCGGTTACAACCGAAAATACACACAAAGCATCATGGCCGTGCAGTCGATCCGCAAATTCCAGAACCTTCTTGAAGCAATTCTGATCACCGACATCAAGAACGGCTACAAAGCCCTTGGAATGTCAAAGGAAAAATGGGAAGAGGCTCTAAGTGAAGCTCACCGTACTGGCCTCGGAGTTATGTGCCTCAACCCGAAAGCAGGAGTGCAGCCAGGGACACAAGAAGGTACGCAATGCGACAAACTAGAAAGCTGCCATTCATGCAAAAGCATGTTTATTCCCGCGACCGTTGAAAACATAAAAGACATGATCTTATTTAGCCAGTATCTACAGGAACATAGTGACGACCTGGCAGCGACCTCTCCGGCTGACTGGGAGAATATCTGGCTTCCCTACATGACCTTGCACGACACTGCCCTGGCGAAATTGATGAAGGGGGGGACGTCAGGGGTTTACCAAGAAGCATTGACTGAAGTTGAAGGTGCAAAGTTCGCCGGAATACCATCTGCCATCTAAGGGGGAACGCAATGTCAAACAACAACACAAATCTCGCACAAGTTCTGCCCTTTCCGGCAGCCGACGAACACCTAAACAGAAGCCAACGACCATGGCTTGACACACTAGCACAGCCGGCCTGGCTAGCCAGCGCCCTACATAGTGACGAGTGGATATTGGGGAACAAGGTTGGCTCGCCGCTCCGCCCGCAGAAAATCCGCTGGAAGCAACTACTCTCAGACGGAACCTATTTGACCGACCCAGAGAATGCCTCCTTCCTTAAATCTTTGCAGTTGATTGCTTACCACATGCGAAGCAGGGCGTATTCGAACATCACATCACCAGCTACTCATAAAGGCAAAGTACAGAAGCTAATAAGTCTCGTCCAGTGGATGGTCCTCAAAAGAATCAAGAGTTTCGGTCGACTCACGCTCAAGGACTTGGATGATTTTCTCGCCGAAGTCAAATACGGAATCAGCGGACTAATGAACCTTCACGAACGGTTTGATAGACATGTTCAAAAGGTCAGATCACAAGGAGATGCTTTTCCAGTTACAGCGGCAGGCCATTTTGCTGCATCTAGCTTTTGTGAAGAGTTTGGATGTGAGCCCTACATGCTCAGATCCGACACCTTGATCACGTGGAAGGGTGTCGAAATTGCGCTTGAGCAGGGCCTTAAGATAAAGCCAGCAAATCAGGAAAAGTATCTAGACACGCTTCCCGATGGAACTCAGATTATGGCTGAGCCACCTGAAATACAAGTCATTACTAGCGCTTCAATTGAAGATACACTCTGGGCGTGGCTCGACCTATGGGAGCACAGGAAATATGTCGACGACAAACTTACTTTTATGCCTTTTGGCAGCATAGAGTCGCTTAAAAAACGGGCTCATGCCTTGGGCCGTGAAGGGGCCCGCACGGGAACAATCCCAGAGAAACAGGCAGCAGAATTAATCGACCGCGCGATCCGCTGGGTTCTTTTTTATGGCGACGATCTCTTTGCTCTTAAAGATATTTACGATGCCGCCTCAAGGGAATTCAGAGAAAAGTTTGGCCCTCATCAAGGCATTCCACATCTAGTTACAAAGCGCTTGGTTTTTATTCGAAAGGCCTTCGCAAAATATAGGCCCACTAGCCAAGGCAAGGGAAGCCCTTGGCCCGTTGATCCGGCGCTTATGCATTCCGATGGGCTGAGTCTTTTTGATGCACTCTACGTCCTTCTTCCCGCAGCTTGTTCAATTGTAATAGGTGCCTTTACTGCACGGCGGCACATAGAGATTTTAACAAGCAAAGAAGACTGTATATCGTTCGAGAATGATGGGGCATGGATCGAAACCTGGATTGAAAAAACGGTTCAGAACTGGGACAAGACTCCATGTCCAAAAGTTGTTGTCCGCGCGGTAGAAGTTCTTAAACGACTCAGCCAGATGGCCCGTGAGAAAACAGGGGAGTCCTACCTTTTTAGGTTTCAAGGAAGATGGGCTGAAGAGGGCGAGAACAATGGCGTTAAGACATTTGAGATGGGTAAGGGGCTTAGGGGATTTGCAGCCTTCGTGAAGGTGTCTCCTCTTGATGATGGCTCCTTCTGGGACTTTAAACCGCATCAGTTCCGGAGATTCTTCGCCATGCTTTATATGTGGAGATATTCAGATCGTCTCAAGTCGCTTGAAGCGCTCCTAAATCAACTCCGCCATGCTTCAGTCGAGAGAACAATGCATTATGTCACCGAGATAAGGCCCGGCGAAGTGTTCGAAAAAGCCAATGCAGAAGAAAACTATCGGATAGTAAATGATGTAGCGTTTCATCGTAGTGGGTATGTTGGTGAATTTGCAAAGCGATTCGGGAAAACCATTGACAAGCTTACAGCAGTTGCACGCAAGCAGATTGTCGTTCTGACCGAACAAAATGTTAAGCGCCGCATCGAACGCTACCTAGAAAAGCACCAGACGCACATTGTCCCATTGCCATGGGGCTTTTGTGCCGTCGAGACGCATGAACCCATTGAAACGGCCTGTTGCCTAAAGTCAGTTGATGGGGCAAAGGTTACACGATTAAGTCATTCCGACCCCGCAAACTGCGCCCACTGCGAGAGATTTTTGGCAGACGACAGCTTTAGGCAGTATTGGGAAATGCAGGCACTGAAATGCGAGACGGTCGCTAACAACAAAAGCAATCCACCTCTCATGAGGAACTGGCAGTCCGAAAGGGCCAAAAAGTTCCGAAGGGGCATCGCCGCCCTCTGGCAGGAGGAAGATAATGGCTCGTAGAGAAGCAGGACAGACGCCCCAGATCAGTCAGGAAAAGAAAGACCAAACTACCCGGCACATCAAAGACAAGGTGCTTGTCCTGAAAACATGGCTCAATGAAGGAGGGGTTCCAGAAGGCTACAATTGGCCCGGGTGGACAACTAAGAAGAACAAGAAAGTTTTATCCGGCACAGAAGCTTTTCGAGTCTGGCATGATCCCGAATTGGAAGTGAAAGTGCGCGGTAAAACCATCAAAGGAATCTTCAAAATAGGTTCACCCGCTTCATTGAATAAAGAATGGAACGTTAAGCATGTAAAACAGGCCGTAGAGCTGATAAAGGCCCTCAATAGGCTTTCTACCACTAAAACCTCAGATGTCGTGAAAGAGCTGAAGGCGCTATTAAAGGCCGAGGAAACTCTTACCCAAGACCTCCAGAACCAAGTTGTCATGGTAGAAGCTGAAAATGAAAGTTTAGATCGCGAAAACGATAGATTAAGGCGCAGATACAAGGAAATGGAAGAGGATCTACAACGGGCAAGTGTTTAAATACGTTCCCTGAAAAATACCACTCTGCTTCGATCCCACAGGGGAGGAAAGGATAATGATGAGCAATAAGCCCCAAGGCCTATCGAAGCAAGAGATCAAGGCGCAGAATCTAGCGAAGCTAAAGGAGCGACTAGAGGAAGGCCTCCGCAATGGCGACCTACCTCTGAAAGCTGACGGAACGATCAAGCGAGACGAGGTTGCGCAAGAGTGTGGCTTCGCACGTTCAGCCTTTCAGAAGGCGACAAAAACTGTTGATGGCCAGCGAGTTAAGGTCGACTCCGACTTTGCAAATTTAGTCGATGACTACGACTTGAAAATAGCAGGTAAGTCCGGTTCCGAGTGGGGCGGAAACTCCAGGAAATCTGGGGGGGACGACCAGCGGGTACGCGATCTAAACAACCGCATTCTGAAACTTGAGCAACGAAATGCGACTCTAACTCTGGAGCGAGATGAAGCCAATGAAAAGCTGGCAACACTGGGCTACAAAGACGCCGAGCTGAATGACGGCAACATCAGGTTACCATGGGATTGAGACAGATGATTTAGCTCTGTTCGCGAAACAGATTTTCGTTCTTGTCGTTACACTTTTTGCGTAACGCAAAAAGCGTAACGACGAAAGGTCTTTAGTTTCCGCTTAGTTACACTGCCAACTCAATGCGCTAACAGAGCCAATAACTTTCTGTACCGAACAAATCATATGAACTTGCTGATGGGTGCTATGGTCGATGTTTTACTTCGCGTAAAAAGACTCACATGGCCAAGGAGTGGGGTTGTGGGCAAAGGAGCAATCTTCCTTGCGGAGACCTTGGATAAAGACCTCAATACGACAGGCAAAACCATCACTGTCCGGGCTGACTACAAAGCCATTGGCCGCGAATCATGTGTCAACGATCGCGAGATATGGCGCATCATCGGTTCCTGGGAAACCTATAAAGGCAAAAAGCAGATTACAGCTCAACAGGCCTTCCTCTTCCGTCCCCGCGGCGATCACATTGTCGACCTGCTCACCCATAACCCAAGGTTCGCTGGACTAGGCGAAGCATATGCTGAACGGCTATGGGCGAACCTTGGGACAGATCTCCATGACATCCTAAACTCAGGCGATTTCCATGCGCTTGAAGACGCCATGATGGTGGCTGAGGTCCGCAACGCAGAGAAGGTCGCCCGAACAGCTATTGAAGCATGGGCCGAGATGGGTTATGGCGAGGTTGTGTCTTGGCTGGATTCGCTCCGTGCAGGAGAGAAGATGGGCGTGCGTATGGGACGCAAAATATATGAGTGCTGGGGTGACAAAGCCAAGGAAATTGTCACGGCCGACCCTTATCGGCTAGTCGCCTTCACAAACAGCTACGAGAAAAAAAAAGACAACAAGAAAAGAAAGGGTTGGAAACTTGTCGACGGCATTGCCCGGTCCGTCTTCATGATTCCGCCTGATGATGTAAGGCGCCAGCACGCCGCAATCGTTGACTCGCTCTTCTGCCAGTACGATGAGAAATCAACGATTGTTGACAGGGACACCCTTTTCGATGAACTCAAAAAGAGGCTTGGCAATGAAAAACTCGCTGAGCGCACCCTGAAGGAGAATTTTGCTTCACGGGCATTCCTAACCAATGACCGATTCTGGCAGGCCAGGGGGGCCTTCCTCATGGAAAAAGCCGTCGCGGAAGGATTGGCGGCGCTCGCTCAGATCAAGCAGTACGAATTATTTGGGGAGAATGCGGCGAATAAGGAACGAATCAGGGGTGTTATACGAGAATTTGAGGGCGAAGAAGGGTACGACCTAGGGGATGAACAAAAAAAAGCCGTAGAACTCGCCCTAGAGAACCAGGTGTCAGTCATTACTGGGGGAGCCGGTGTAGGAAAAACCTCAGTTTTAACATGTCTTCATAAATGTATTGAGGATGCTGGGGGTAGGGTGATCCAAATGGCCCTTAGCGGTCGGGCCTCTCGACGTATGGCAACAACAACCAAGCGCCATGCGATCACCATCGCCGGTTTTCTGAGCAAAGAGCAAGACTTCGACGGAAAGCCGACAATTATCATCGATGAGGCCTCGATGCTAGACCTACCGCTGACCTACCGTATCGTCAAGAAGGTTCCCCTTGGTTGTCGCCTGGTCTTTGTCGGGGACGCAGAGCAGTTGTCACCCATCGGTCCAGGCAAGGTGTTCCATCTGTTGACAAAAGATTTCCGTGGCATTTTTCCGACCGTTGAATTAACCAAAGTGTACCGACAGGATGGCGCTACAGGCATCCCGGCGGTCGCCGACGCCATCAGGAGAAGCGAGTGGCCAGAACTACCTGAATTTGATGGCCAGAAAGGAGTCGGCGTCAGTGTTATTCCAGCCCCAGGCAGTGCATTGCTAGGCTCTTTCGATAAAGAGGGCAAATACCAAAACGGCATTCTTGAAGACCTTTACGAAAAACTGGGCGGAAACAGCGAAGAGGACGTTCAGATCCTGTCAGCGACCCGCGGAGAAGACTCTTGTGGGACAGTGGGAATTAACGAGGCCTTCCACGAAAAATATGCGCTTGGCTGTCGCAAAGCTCTTGTTTGGTACAACCACGTGGATTACTTTTTGGAGAGGTGGATCGATTCAGGTTTCAGTGAAGGCGACAAGGTGATGTTCACTTACAACGACTGGGACCGTGATCTGTTCAACGGGTCCCTCGGTGTTGTCACCAACGCCTATGGTTCAACCTCAGACCCCGCACCCGAAACTGATAGTCCACGCATGGAGGTTGACTTCGATACAGGCGCCCAGGAACTCAACGCCGAAGATCTGGACTCGTGTGAATTGGCGTACAGCATTACTGTCCACAAGGCGCAAGGAAGCCAGTTTGAGCGTGTCATTATTCCGATCAGAAAGGGAAACCTTCTCGATCGATCCTTGATATATACCGCAATCACACGTGGAGTTAAGCAAGTCGTCCTAGTAGGTGACATTGAAGCTGCAGCTAATGCGGTCAGATCAGAGGCCCACGCCGATAAACGACAGGTGGGACTGGGCCATCTCCTTAAGTTAGAAGTGCATTCATACTCTAGAAATGCCTTCGACCAACCCCACGCACAGGGGAGCTGATCGTGGCCAGGGTATTAAAATTCAAAAGGAAACGAAGACCGTACCCGATAATTCGTTATACAAACGATGCCTGCATCATCAACAGGCTACCCCAAAGTGGCATTCCCATCATCATTGATTGCCACAACCAGGTCGTATGGGAGCTAGTGTCGTGGTTTAGGTATCTCAAAGTCACCGAGACTAGACCGACTTCTTCTCTCTCCACATATGCAGACCACATGAGAATGTTCTGGGAGCACCTATCGAACGAAGGCAGAGACTGGAAGGACGTTGATGACGATTTCTTGAGAGATTTCAGAAACCTCCAGCGTTCAGGCGTGAGAATTTCGCACAAACAAAAAGGTGAAGAGCTTTTTGAGGGGACGATAAACGGCCGCCTCATGACTATTCTCGCTTTCTATTGGTGGTGTCATAAAAACGGCAAAGTTAGAGAGGATATGATCGGCCCATCAAGATGGGAAGAAGAAGGCCATTTCCGACCTCAGATAGTTTTAGATGTCAAAGGATATGATCCAAGGAGTGACAGTCCGTATAAGGACCTAAAGTACAGCAGTCCCCTTTTGTATAAGAACATCCGCGCTCCCAAGCGAACTATTCCTACAGAAGACCAGACCAGTAAAATGCAAGCGAAGCTGAGTAGTTTTCGTGACCAGATCATGTCGCAGTGGACTGAGCAGACCGGACTTCGCGCTTTCGAAATCTGCAAAATTAAAGTTGAAGACGTTCCGTCGTTCGACGACATCGATGCGCTAGAGGACGCCGACAATCATCATAAATTCCTGCTGAAAGGAAAGGGTCGCAAGGAGCGCTTTATCTACGTTCAATCAGATCTGCTAACTTCCACTCGTGAATATATCGAGTGAGAAAGAGCACAGCTCGTCGAACGCAAAAAAAAGAAAGGCGGGGCATATCACGAACCCGAGGAAGTGTTTTTGTCCAAAACGACTGGCCAGCCTCTTGATTCTGAAACGTTCTCCAAATATGTCACAAAAGCGTTCCGCAAGACGGGTGTCGACGCACGCAATCATGACCTTCGAGCTAAATTCATTACCAAGTTCATTCAGCAAAAAATTGACAACATCATCAAAGAAGGCTCCGGCTGGGAAGCGATAGATGTAGACACGATCTTGTTGGAAGCTGCCGAAAGGTTGGGGCATGCAAGCATTGAGTATCTGAGACCATATGTTGTGCTGGAACGTAAGCGGCTTTTGGCTAAAACACCCGCGTCAAAAGCCGATTCCTTGGATACTGAAATAACAGCCAAAAAGCGACGGCTCCAAGCTTTAACGCGACAAGTTAGAGAAATAGAATTATTGCGAGAAGCAGCGGGGAAACTAACCGAAGGGGACCGAGGTGGATTTATCCGCGAGGTTGAAGAGCTGCTGCGAAATATGAAGGCCGGCGAAGCGTAGCTTGCATGATCGACGAGAAGAGACTATAAAACTAATCCAATAGAAACCCGTAGATAATAGATGCACCCTTCGGTGCCCCAATAGGAGACTTCAATAATGACAACAGCAGACCTGAAACGCGGCCTGGTCATTCAGATCGATAACGCCCCCTGCATAGTTCTCAATGTCACCTCCCAATCCCCTTCTGCGCGGGGCGGAAGCACCTTAGTCAAGACCAAGTATCGAAACCTTCTCACAAGCCAAGTTCTGGAGAAAACCTTCAAAGGCGGAGATCGTGTCGATGAAGCCGACTTCGAGCGCCGCAAAGGGCAGTTTCTCTACTCCGATGGTGACGAAGGGGTATTTATGGACCTTTCGAGCTACGAGCAATATCACCTGGGCGAAGACCTTTTCGAGCCAGTGAAGGGCTATCTACTAGATGGCACTGAAGTCACACTGGGCGTCTATGATGAACAGGTGATCAGCCTAGAAGCACCTTCGGTAGTTGAGCTGGTGGTCAGCGAAACTGCGCCGGCGATCAAGAACGCTACCGCAACGGCCCAGACCAAGGAAGCGATTTTGGAAACCGGCATCGCCATCCAGGTTCCGGGCTACCTCGAATCGGGGCAAAAAATCAAGGTCGATACCCGCGAAGGGCGCTTCATCTCGCGGGCCTGAACCAGACGGAAACACATGGCAGAGCAAGTTGGTCCCAGCTTAACACACAGGGTCCATTCACCCCTGCCAAGGGCGGGAACGACTGTCCAAAACAATTAATGCTTTACGTATAGCAGTCATAGGGTTTTGCTATCCAGGCACAAGGTGGGAAATGAAAGACGATTTTAGACAGATGGTAATTGATGCGCTCCGACGCGGTGAAGACCTACCCACAGAATGGTCGAGGATACTCTTCCCCCCCGACAAGCAAGAATATGAACTCGTTTATCACGGTAAAGAGCGGAAAGAGGAAGTTATCCGTGGGACGATGGGTGTCCCTCTCCAGCCTGCAAGCTCGTTTGGAAAAAATAGCGCCGACTGGCACAACAAACTGATTTTCGGTGACAACCTTCAGGCGATGAAAAGCCTGTTGAGAATGAAAGAACGTAATGAACTTGTAAATGCGGACGGTTCTCCTGGGGTAAAGCTTATTTATATCGATCCACCCTTCGCGACTAAACAGGAATTCCGAGGCAGTAAAGAGCAAAAAGCATATCAAGATAAAATTGCAGGTGCTCAGTTCGTAGAGTTCATGCGCAAGAGACTTGTCTTTCTTTACGAGCTTCTGGCTGACGACGGCTGTCTTTATTTTCATCTGGACACCAAGAAGATTCATTACATGAAAGTGGTTTTAGATGAGATTTTTGGTGAAGAACGGTTCGTCAATGAAGTCATCTGGAAAAGGACTTCAGCGCATAGCGACTCAAGCCTTTATGCAAACGTACATGACACTTTGCTACTTTATTCTAAGTCATCAAAATTCACCTTCAACCAACAGTTCACAGATTATACGGAAGCTTACATCGCTGAGCGCTACAAGCATATTGAAACCAAAGGCCCTCGAAAGGGGGAAAGGTATGCGGATGATAATTTGATTGGTACTGGTCTGAGGGGTGGCGGCTACCCATATGACTGGAAAGGGGTTTTTCGTACGTGGAGATGCCCTATTGATACGATGCGGAAGTATGCAAAAGAGAATAAGCTTTACTATACAAGAAACGGAGTAGCCCGGATAAAACGGTTCGTTAAAGACCTACCAGGTGTTCCACTTTCCGATGTGTGGACCGATGTTAATCCGGTAAATTCGCAAGCGGCTGAGCGGCTTGACTACCCGACCCAAAAGTCGGAATCTCTTCTGGAAAGAATCATAAAAACATCTTCCTCTGAAGGAGATATTGTCTTTGACGCGTTTGCGGGTTCAGGCACTTCTTTGGCTGTAGCAGAAAAACTCGGGCGCCGCTGGGCTGGTATTGATTGCGGCAAGCTTTCTATCTACTCAATACAGAAGAGAATGCTAAACATGAAGGAAAAAATCGGCAACAAAGGAAAATGCCTTTCACCAAAACCCTTTACGGTCTACAACGCTGGTCTATATGACTTCTCGACCTTGAAACAACTTCCATGGTTCGAATGGCGTTTTTTTGCACTACAACTATTTGGCTGCAAAGAGGAACCTCATTCCATCGGCGGGCTGAAGCTCGACGGCAAACTCAAGGGCGCGAGTGTTCTCGTGTTAAATCATCAGGAAAATCCTGGGCAGAGGATCGATGAGGAAACGATTCATGATATTCATGGTGCCGTCGGCAAAAAAATTGGCAATCGATTTTTCATTGTGGCACCACGAGGAGTGTTTGATTTCCAGCAGGACTACATTGATTGCGGTGGCGTGCGCTACTATGCTCTGCGCATTCCATATTCTGTAATTAACGAATTGCATTCCCGTGAGTTCAGTGCCCTTCAGCAACCCAACGACGAAACAGCAGTAAATGATACTGTAGATGCTGTTGGCTTTGACTTCATCCAACCACCGCTAGTGGACTGGTCGATTGACTTAAAAAAGCGAAAGGGCAAAAAGCTTGAAGAAGCATGCTTGCAGATAAAGGATTTTGAAAGCCGTGCTCGACTGAGAGGCAAAGACACAAAAGGCGGATTGGAAACCTTCTCGATGCTGATGGTGGACTTCAATTACAACGGCGCAGTCTTTGATATGGACGAAACTCACTTTGCACATGAGCTAGAAGCACACGAATGGCAAACTTGGTTCAAGTTAGATCGTCTAGGTGAGAATATCATGGTGGTATTTCTCGATATCTATGGCAACGAAGCGAGAGAGGTCGTCGCACGTAAGTCGTTCTCAACTGCCCTAGCCGAGACATCTAAAGGCCAAGCGAAGTCAAAGAAACGGAGCTGATGATGGCCAAAAATGCCAATAATCAACGCTTTCGAAACGAAGACTTGCTACTCAAGGTTAGCCCGGCCATTGATCGGGCTAAATGGGATGAGAGTAAGTATGAAGATTTCATCGAAGAGCTTTGTGAGACTCGCGAATATCAGAAAGAAGCGATACGAACAACTCTGCGGTATCTGCTAGGTGGTGAGTATCCCGATTTACGCGCTCTTGCAAAGGATAACCTTGAAGAGAACTCTACGCTTGAAACGCGCTATGGGTCCTGGGCCGGAATGCAGCGCCACTTGCAAATACCTTACAAGCTTGCTGCATCACTAGACCTTGCGACCGGAACTGGCAAAAGCTACGTAATGTACGGATTGGCAGCTATCCTTTTAGCTGAGGGTGTAGTTGACCGGGTTCTAGTTTTGTGTCCATCCACCACCATTGAGGATGGTCTTTTGGAAAAGTTCCGTCAACTAGCGTCCAGGGCGGACTTGATGGATCAGCTTCCCGTCGGGAGTAAGATTGCCGCCCCATCGATTATCAATGCTAGCCAAACCATCACCCAAGGGAGCATCTGTGTAGAGAACTATCATGCAATATTAGAGCATGTCGGTTCGTCAATCAGCGACAGCCTGAAAGGTAAGGGTTCCCGCGTAGCAGTTTTGAACGATGAAACGCACCATGTAGCCAATGAGTCGGCGGCAAAAACAAAAAAATGGAAAGAGTTTCTCACTAATCCTGATTACGATTTTCGATATATCATCGGGGTGTCAGGCACCTGCTATGTTGCGAATGAATACTTTTCAGACGTAATTTTCCGCTATTCTCTCCGTCAGGCAATGGAAGAAAAATATGTCAAAAGAGTTGAGTATGTTGCGGAGATGCCGCGTACGGGAGACCCTAACGAAAAGTGGCAGGTAGTCTGCAGTAAGCATGAAGAGGCGCGGAGCAAGCTAAAGAAACGAAACATTAAACCACTTACCATTATTGTTACGCAGACGATAGCGAAATGCAAAGACGTGGCCGAAGAACTCAAGGCATTCTTGATTGAAGAAGCCGGGCAGTCTCCAGAAACAATCAACGAGAAAGTCTTGGTTGTATACAATAACGCCCCGGATGTTTATAAGCTCTCACGCGTCGACATGCCGGATAACCCCGTTGAATGGATTATTGCCGTATCAATGCTCAATGAGGGCTGGGACGTTAAGCGAGTATTCCAAATCGTCCCACATGAGGAACGCGCCTTCAACAGCAAGTTGCTTATTGCTCAGGTTTTGGGCCGTGGATTGCGCGTCCCCGTCGGCTGGGTTGGTGAACAGCCTGAAGTGACGGTCTTTAACCATGACTCTTGGGCACCTCGTATTAGACACCTCGTCAATGAGATCTTAGAAATCGAAAAAAGGCTCACCTCGCGTATCCTCGAAGGCTCACCAAACCATTTCGACCTTCATACTATTGACTACACCTTGGAGCCAACATCAATTAAAAAGCCGATGGAGCGCGAATATAACCTCTTCACAAAGGGGTACGTTGACTTGGCGACGGATTCCGCATCGGAGGACGTCAGTATTGAATTTGAACGCGCTTCAACTGGCCAAAGGTACATGTGGCAGACGACGATTCAACATAAAACATATACACCACGGCAAATTGCAATTGATATGTATAACAGGCTAGAAGAAGCCCAGGACCCTGAAGATCCTGATCCAAAGATGCGGACTATCTACACCGATAAGTTTACGATACGCAAGTTAGAGAAAATCGTACAAAAATCGCTTGCTCGTCTTGATACTGATGTTGCCACTGAAAGCATGAAGCAGAAATTTCTGCAGTCCTTAGGTACACTTCGGCGGAAAACATCTGAAAATGTTCGCTATACCACCAAAATCAATAGTTTTCAGACCTTTTCTACTGAGCAACGGCAAGCAAGTAGTGTTTCCGCCGCCGAACTTCGAAGCACAAAAGCCTTCTTCTATACTTACCAAACACGTTCGAGCGTTGCAGATGAACAAATTGAGTTCTTCGACGAAGTAGCAGAGCCTGGTAGCGGTTACAAAGTAATTCAGGTTGCGAACCGCCATGACTTTAAGACCCCATTGAACGCAGCAATCGCCGATTCAGATAACGAAAGACGTTTCATCAATGGGCTGCTCCAAGCGGAAAACGTTACGAAATATGATGCTTGGCTTAAGTCTACTTCGATGCGCTTCTACGAAATAGACTACGCTTGGAAAAAAGGGGAGCACCCGAAGCGTGGTAAGTTCAGTCCTGATTTCTTTGTCAAAGTTGGAGACTTGGTCGTAGTTGTAGAAATCAAGGGTGACGAAGAGCTGAGAGAACCTTCTGCTGAGAATTTTAAAAAGAACTAATATGCGGTTAATCACTTCGTCAGGGTTAACGAGCATCTAGAAAATCAAGGTAGTACCACGCGTTATAAGTTTACTTTTCTTACCGGCCAAAACTTTAACAAGTTTTTCCAGTGCTTGCGCGACGGAAGCATTGCATCATTCAGGTCGGAACTCGACGTAAAACTGTCTGAGGAATAGTGAGGATTTTTTCCTATAGTTTCATCATGCGAAGGAGTGGGACAGGAATCCCACTCCTTCGTCCCACTCCTCACTAGAATAGTACATGAAATAATCGAGGACAGTCCTCGTGGACAGTCCTCGTGGACAGTCCTTGTCCCAAGTTCTTGTCACCAGTCCTCGTCACCAGTCCTCGTCACCAGTCCTCGTTATTGCACAGCTATAGGCGTCGCAAAGCCGGCAAGAATGAGACAAGAGGTCCGGTTCACGATATGCCACGCACAGGGACAAGAAAAAGGCTCTTTTGTGAATAGCGATACGATTGCCCCGGCGCTACAGTTCCAGAATCTTCGTGGGCGTTCTCCGTGGGCGTTCTCCGTGGCATATCGTGGGCGGTTCACAATATGCCACGGGCAGGGGCATAGATACGATTGCCATCAGTATGTCGGTGTGTCTTGCCTCGTGACCAGTCCAACAAACATTCAATAGTGCAGGCCACTCATTACAGGGTAGCCTGCACTATTTGAGGGCAGTGATACCGTGTGTGGCGTATCGAGAACCGCTGATGTGTGGCATATCAAGAACCGCTGATGTGTGGCATATCAAGAACCGCTGATGTGTGGCATATCAAGAACCGCTGATGTGTGGCATATCAAGAACCGCTGTTGTGTGGCATATCAAGAACCGCTGTTGTGTAGCGTGTCGTGGAGCCCATGTGTTCGGATCACATTCCCCTGAAGCTCTGTTGAATAAAATGACTTATGAAGCTATGCTGTGATGACCCGTTAAAATCGATGGCATTTCATGCGAAAGGTTTGTCCCGTTTTGAGAGTTTCCGCAAAAGACCTGGAGAACTACGAGCAGTACGAGCTGGGAGAGGAGCTTTTCGGGCCGGTACAGGGCTATCTGCTGGAGGGGACGGAGGTCGTGCTCGGCCTCTTCNCTCGGCCTCTTCGAGGGCCATGTGGTGAGCGTCGAGGCGCCGTCGACGGTGGAACTCATCGTCACCGAGACCGCTCCGGCGATCAAGAACGCCACCGCCGTCGCCCAGACCAAGGAGGCTTCCCTGGAAACGGGAATCACCATCCAGGTCCCCGGCTACCTGGAGACGGGCGAAAAGATCAAGGTGGACACACGCGAGGGCCGCTTCGTCTCCCGGGCGTAATCTTCGCCCTGAGAAAAGACGGGAGCTTCCAAAAGAAAAGGGCCGCCCATGCCGGGCGGCCCTTTTGCGTTTCCTGTGGAATCGGTCTGTCAGGCCTTGCGAACCTCGCCGAGGGGGGCGACGGTGCGCCCGAAGACCTCGTTCAGCACCTGGGCCATGCCGGTGTAGATGGCGGAGAGCCCGCAGAGAACCCCCTCCCAGCCGGCGAGCGTCTTGAGGGCGTGGTTGCCGGTGGCGTCGGCCGCGGCGAGCATGAAGAAGAGAATCATCAGGGAGCCGAACACGAACTGCAGGGCGCGGCTCAGCTTGAAGGTGCCGAGGAAGAGGACCGCGGTAAAGAGGCCCCACATCGTGAGGTAGGCGGTCATGGCCGAGGGCTGGGGAGCCTCGCCCCAGCCCGTCTTGGGCAGGACGATGAGGGCGATCAGGGAGAGCCAGAACAGCCCGTAGGAGGTGAAGGCGGTCGCTCCGAAGGTGTTGTTCTTCTTCCATTCCATGATGCCGACCAAGATCTGGCCGATGCCGCCGTAGAAGATGCCCATGCCGAGGATCATGGTGTCGAGGGGGAAGAAGCCGGCGTTGTGCAGGTTGAGCAGCACGGTGGTCATGCCGAAGCCGAGCAGGCCCAGCGGGGCCGGGTTGGCGGTAGTGTCGTGGAGGGCCAGGGATGATGCGTTGACGGGAGCCTGGTCGGCCATGAAGATCGCCTCCTCTTGCAGGTGATGCGTCCCCCCGGCGGTTGCTGCGACGAGGGGAGCGGGAATGTCGCGCTCGCGGGGGAAGCGCTCGGCGAGTTCTTTATGTTTTTGGCAGTCGGGATGGCGGGAGAAGCAGTAGCGGCTGATCATGCGGACGTCGTGGGGGGAGATGTACCCGCAACCGACGTCGCAGCTGTCGTCGTTCTTGCCGAAGTAGGGGCAGAGACTCTCGTCGGCCATGAACCTCCCGAGGCCCGGTCGGTTGAAAAAGCGCGGCACGGGAGTGAGGCCGAACTGTCCCTCAACAGCTCTGGCGGCCCCATCCCGCACCAAAAGGAGTAACGGTTCATTGGGGTAGCAACCGCCGTGCCAACCGGGCTGTTTGGCTGTAAGTGACTGTTGTTGCAGCTTTTTTCAAGGCAAGGGGTGACGGGGGGTGGCGCATGGATGGGGGCGGTTTTCGCAGGGCTGCGAAAGGGGCCGGTTGCTGAATCGTTTGGGGCGGCCGTGCCCGGCGGGGGGCGGGGAGGATTCGGTCTGTATTACGGCCACTTAAGCATCGCGGCGGGGATGCGGGGAGGGTTCGCGATTTTGCAAAAGTCTCCCCGTTCATTTGCAATCGTGCAAGGGGGGCGGCTATCCCCCCGCGAAGTCGTCTTTGCGCAGGCCGTACTTTTTCATTTTCCGGTAGATGGTGGCCATGTTCATGTCGGCCTCCCTGGCGGCGGCCTCGACGTTGCCGCCGCTCTTGATAAGGAGCTGTTTGAGGTAGTCGGTTTCGAAGTCGGCCAGAGAGGAGGCGTAGTCGCTGCCGCCGCCCTCCGCCGGGCCGTTCTCGGCCCGGGTCACGTCGATGAACTGGGAGAGGACATCGAGGCTGATGGTGTCCCCCCCCTCCAGGGCCATGGAGGCCTCGATGACGTTCTTGAGCTGGCGGATGTTGCCCGGCCAGGCGAAGTCGCAGGCCGCGTGGTGGGCTTCGTGAGAGAGTCCCTTGATGTCGGTGCCGAACTTTTCGTTCTGCTGATTGATGAAGTGGGAGGCGAGCAGGGGGATGTCCGCGCGGCGCTCGCGCAGCGGCGGCATGTGGAGGTTGACCACGTTGAGGCGGTAGTAGAGGTCCTCCCGGAAGGTCCCGGCCTCGACCTCGGCGAGCAGGTCGGAGTTGGTGGCCGAGAGGATGCGCACGTCGACTTTGGTCGGCTTGGTATCGCCGATGCGGTGGAACTCCTTCTCCTGGAGAAAGCGCAGCAGGGTCTTCTGGACGTTCATCGGCAGGTTGCCGACTTCGTCGAGAAAGAGGGTGCCGCCGTCGGCCGCCTCGAGCAGGCCCTGTCGGTTTTCGGTGGCCCCGGTAAAGGCGCCCTTCTTGGAGCCGAACAGCTCGCTCTCCAGAACCGATTCGGGCAGGGCCCCGCAGTTGATGGCCACGAAGCGCTTCTCCTTGCGGGGGGAGTTGTAGTGGATCGCCTGGGCGATGAGTTCCTTGCCGGTGCCCGACTCGCCGGTGATGAGGATCGAGGTGTCGCGAACGGCCAGCTTGGTCACCGTCTCCAGGAGGGTGCTGAGCCCCGCCGAGGCGCCGATGATGTTGTCGAAGCGGAACTTGCCGGCCAGCTCCTCCTTGAGTTCCCGGTTCTCCTCCATCAGCTGAGTGTGCTTCAGGGCGTTCTTGACCCGGTAGAGCAGCTCCTCGGGCTCGAAGGGCTTGGTCAGCATGTCGTAGGCCCCCTTGCGCAGGGCCTGGATCGACATCTCCACGGTGGCGTAAGCGGTGATCATGATCACAGGGACCGTCGGGGCCTTGTCCTTGATCCGCTGCAGCACCTCGAGACCGTCGAGCCCCGGCATCTTGATGTCGGAAATGACCAGGTCCCACTGGTCGGGCTTGAACTCCTCGACCGCTTCGAAGGAGCGGGTGTAGGCCTTGACCGCGTAGCCGCTGTCCAGAAGGACCGCCTCCATCATGCGGCAGAGTCCTTCCTCGTTGTCGACGAGCATGATCCGTTTCGGGGTCATCAGAAATCCTCCGGTTCCAGGGGCAGGCGTACGGTGACCGTGGTGCCCTGCCCCACGGTGCTCTCCATCTCGATGCGTCCCTGGTGCTGTTCCACGATCTGCTTGGTGATGGCCAGTCCGAGGCCGGTCCCTCTCGCCTTGGTGGTGAAGAAGGGTTCGAAGATCCTCTCCAGGTCTTCCGGGGCGATGCCGGCGCCGTCGTCCCGGAAGACCAGCAGCGCATCCTTGCCCTCCCGGGCCGTTCTGACCACGAGGCGGCCGCCGTCTTCCATGGCGGCTCCGGCGTTGAGAATCAGGTTGATGGCCACCTGGCGCATCTGGTCGCCGTCGAGCCGGACCGGGGGAAGGTCGGTGGCGAACTCCTTGACCACCTCCACGTTGTGCATGTCGGTGTGGTTGGCGGCGAAATCGACGATCTGCGAGAGCAGGTCGTTCACGTCGGCCTCCTCCATGCTCGGTTTCGGCGTCCTGGCGTAGCTCAGCAGGTCCTGGACGATCTTTTTGCAGCGCTTGCTCTCGCGCTTGATCTCGTGAATGAAGTTGTAGGTCGGGTCCTCGGGGCCGATCTTCTTCTCGAGGTAGCTGGCGTAGCCGAGAATCACCCCCAGGGGGTTGTTGATTTCGTGGGCCACGCCGCTGGAGAGAACCCCGAGCGAGGCCATTTTGCCCTGCTGGGCCAGGGTCGCCTCCATCTCCTGGTTGCTCTTGATGATCCGGGTCATGTGGTTGAAGGTGGCGGCCAGCTCTCCGAGTTCGTCGCTGGTCTCCACATCCATCTGCTCGTCCATTCGGCCGCCCTTGACCTTGCGGATGACGCCGATCATGTGGTTGATCGGTTCGGTGAGGATCTTGGAGGCGACGAAGACGAGGGAGACGGCCACCAGCCCGACGATAAAGGGGAGCAGGAGCATGGTGGTGACGATGCGCCACTTGATCAGGTTGGCCTCCCGGTAGAATTCGTCTTCGTAGGAACCGACCGCGACGATCCAGTCCCAGGGCTCGAAGTAGGCGTAGCGCACGATTTTCATGCGCGGGGCCGTGTCGCCGGGGTTCTTCCAGGGGTAGCGGATCCAGCCGTTCTTCTTCTCGCACATCTCCCGGATGAAGGCGTTGCCCTTGAAGTCGGTGGCGTCGAAAAAGTTCTGCCCCTCGGCCTCGGGATGGATCTTGAAGTTGCCCTTGCTGTCCATGCCGAAGATATAGCCGGTGAGCCCGACCTTTTTGGCGTTGATCTTTTTCTTGAGCTCCTCCAGGGAGCGGGTTTCGAAGGCCAGGTCTTCGTAGGTCTCCTCGAGGTAGGAGCTGGCGGCGATGACCCAGTCACACTCGGGGAAGTAGCGGTATGCAGCGATCTTCCGGCGCGGATTGGTGTCGCCGAGGATGGCGTTGCGCCATGGGTAGATGATGTATCGAACCTCTCCGGGATCGGACTGCAGGGCGCTCTGGATCATCTCGCGGATAAAGTAGCGGCCGCACTCGTCCTGCTCGTCGAGGATGTTCTCCCCCTCCCGTGCGACGTGGACCTCGAGGTCCCCCTTGCTGGTGATGGCGAAGAGGTAGCCGCTTTCGCCGACGTTGACCTTCCTCAGTCCCTCTTTGACCTCTGCTTTCGCCGATTCCAGGGTGATGTGGCCGTCCTGGAACAGGTGTTTCTGCGAGTCGGCGAGGTTGTAGGCAATGTCCGTCAGGGTGGCGAGGTCCTTTTTGAAGCTCTCCCGCTTGTCCTGGCGGTAGACCTGGAACTGCTGGTGGTGGGAGTTGAGCAGGTCGAGGGTGAAGTCGGCCATGTGCTCCAGGTCGGCCTTGCTGGTCTGTGTGACGCCGAGGTAGGCCTGGCGGGAGGCGATGACCCCGATGACGCTGCCGACCAGGATGATGGGGATGATCACCAGGGGCATCACCAGAACCACCATTTTCCAGCGCAGGCTGAGTTTTTTGATGAATCGGAACAGGTAGCGGCTCATAAAAGGTCTTTGGAAGGGAGGTTGCGGCTGGGGAATTATGTTGTAAACGCCATGGAAAAGTCAAGCCGGGCGGGACGTCGGGGCCATGGCGCGCCGCGGCCGGTCGAAGGGCGCCCCGCCCCTTTCCCCCCTTTCTAGGCGGTCGGCTGGTCGTTGTCTTGGACCGCTCCGGGGAGGGTGAAGGTGCGGCGGTAATGGCGGGTCTCCAGGATGGCGATCTTGATGATGCTGGCGACCGGCACGCCGATGATCATCCCGAGCACCCCGTAGAGCTTGCCTCCCATGATAATGGCGAGGATGACCCAGAGGGGGTGGAGGTTCGAGACCCGGGAGATGAGGATGGGGATGAGGAGGAAATTGTCGATGACGACCTGGGCGAGAAGAACGTAGACGATGACGATCCACCAGAACTGGCCGCCCATGCCGAGGTCGACAAGGGCGATGAGGATGCCGGGGATCATCCCGACGATGGGCCCGATATAGGGGACCAGGTTGGTGATTCCGGCGAACAGGCCGAGGATGGGGGCGTAGCCGATGTCGGTCAGGGAGAGCCCCGCGGTGACCACCATCCCGATAATGAACGCCTCGAGGATGCGCCCCCGGATGAAATGGGCCATCTGGCGGCTGACGTTGTAGTAGAGATCGTGGGCCATTTCGAAGTAGCGGTTGGGAACCAGGCCGATAAAGGCGCGCATGGTGCGGTGCCCGTCGCGCAGGAAGAAAAAGGTGAAGAGCGGCCCGAGGATCATCAGGGTGCCGATGCGCAGGGCCGATTTGGGGGTCTGGACCAGGATCTGGGCGAGAAACTGTTCGGCCAGCTGGCGGGCCCGTCCCGGCAGGTCGTAGTGCTCGATGATGGGGAACCGGCTCTGCAGGTTGGTCTGGGCCTCGTTGAGGAACATGACCATCCGCGACAGGTAGCGCGGCATGTCCGTCTTCAGCGAGCCCCACATCTGCTGCCAGTGGGGCGCGAACCAGTTCGCGGCGAAGTACAGCAGCAGGGCGATCAGGAAATAGACGATGAAGATGCAGGTGGTGCGCCTGATCTCCCCCCGCTCGATGAAGCTCACAATGGGGTCGAGCAGGAAGGTCATGATCAGCGAGAGCAGGATCGGCAGGAAAAGGCCCGCGGTGGCTGTCCTGAACAGGGAGATGACCGTGGAGGCCGAGGAGAAGATCGACAGGCCGGTGGCGATGGCCGCGGTCAGGACCAGGAAGATCAGCAGGACCTGGGCCTTGGTCAGGCCCCTCTGTGGGGAGGCGGGGGGCGTGATCATGCGTCGACGGGGCCCGAGGACCCGGCGGTTTCGGAGAGGCCCTTGAGGCGGAGGACCTCCTGGCCGGCCGCCTGCAGGCGCTCGCTTACGATGCGGGTCAGGCCGAGGAGGATCCGGTTGGCCAGTCCCGGGTGTTTCTGCGCCGTCTCGAGCAGGTCGGCGCGAAAGAGCCCGACCAGTTCGGTGGCGTCCAGAGTGCGGGCCGCGGCGGTCCGGGTTGCGGGAGCGGTCAGGGTGGTCTCCCCGAAGAAATCTCCCGGGCCGAGCAGGGCCAGGGTCTCCTCCCGACCCCCTTCCCGGCGGACGAAGATCTCCACCCGCCCGGTGCGGATCACGTACATGCCCGATCCCGGGTCCCCCTCCTCGAAGACCGCCTCCCGGGGGGAGTAGTGGCGGTTGTGGACCAGACCTTCCAGAAAGACGAGGTCGCGCCCCACCAGTTCGGAAAAGACCGGCACCGCCCCCAGGAAGTGTGCCAGGGAATCTTCTTCGGCCTTTTTGCGGAAGATATTGCTCCAGAGCGGGTTCATCGCCTTCTCCCCGAGAATTATTAAACAAATTGGATTATACCAGTCCATCCGGGGATCGACCAGAAAAATATCGATGTCCAGCGACTCTCCGTCTTCCTCGCGTTGAGTTCAGAAGGGCTTGCCGGCGGCCCCGTTCGGTTGACAGCTTCGGGGGCGATTGCTATGCTCGAAACCGTTATGCAGGACGGTGCCGGGCGGTGCCGCCCATCACGGATGAAGCCGGGGCGATCCCCGGTTTTTTTGTCATCGGGCCTCCGCCATCGATCCTGCCCGAAGGGAACCGCCGATGAGCTCCAAACCGACCCTGCCCGAGATCGACCTGAAGAAGTTCCCCACCGCCCCCGGGGTCTACCTTATGAAGGGGGAGGGGGGGGAGATCCTCTACGTCGGCAAGGCCAAGAGCCTGAGGGCCCGCCTGCGCAGCTACTTCGCCTCCGCCGGCGACGGCCGCCTCCATGTCCGCTTCCTGATGAACCGCGTCAGGGACATCGAGACCATTGTCACCGATACCGAGAAAGAGGCTCTGATCCTCGAGAACACCCTTATCAAGCGGCACCGGCCCCGATACAACATCGACCTGCGCGACGACAAGACCTATGTCTCCCTGCGTCTCGACCCGCGGGAGGAGTTCCCCTTCCTTCAGGTCGTGCGCCGGGTGCCCCGGGACGGGGCCCTCTATTTCGGCCCCTTCGCCTCTTCGGCCGCGGTGAAGGAAACCCTCAAGGAAATCCACCGCATCTTCCCCCTGCGCCGCTACCCCATCGAGCGCTGCCGCCGGCGGGGCCGGCCCTGTCTCTTCCACCAGATGGGCCAGTGCAGCGCCCCCTGTCACGGCCTGATCTCTGCCGGGGATTATCGCGAGCTGGTGCGGGGGGTTATCGCGCTCCTTGCTGGACGGCAGAGCGAGGTGGTCGATGTCATGCGCGCCCGCATGGGCGCCGCCGCCGCGGCCATGCGCTACGAGGAGGCGGCCAGGCTGCGGGACCAGATTCGGGCCGTGGAACAGACCGTGGAGAAGCAGAAGGTGGACGCCGCCGCCGGAGGCGATCAGGACGTGGTGGGTCTTCACCGCGAGGGCGGCGAAGTGGAGATCGCCGTCCTTTTCTTCCGCCTGGGCAAGCTCGTGGACCGGCGCAGCTACAACCTGACCTGGCGCCTGGACGAGACGGAGCTGCTCTCCTCCTTCCTGCAGGAATTTTACGGCCGGGACGTCTTCGTCCCCGACCAGGTGCTCCTTCCCCTGGCGGTTGACGACGCCGAGGCTCTTGGGGAGTGGCTGGGGGAGAAGAAGGGGAGGAAGGTGGCTGTGCTGACCCCCCGGCGCGGGCCCAAGGTCGAACTGGTGGGGATGGCAGGGCGCAACGCCCGCGAATCGTTCCGCGAGCGGGGCAGCCGGCGCGAGGCCCGGGAGGCGGTACTCGAGGAGCTTTGCCGGCGCCTTCACCTGTCCCGCTCCCCGAGGCGCATGGAATGCTTCGACATCTCCCACGTCCAGGGGCGGCTCACCGTGGGCAGCATGGCGGTGGTGAGCGAAGGCGAGCCGGACTGCTCCGCCTATCGGCATTTCCGTATCCGCAGCGTTGAAGGAACCGACGACTACGCCTGCCTGCGGGAGGTCCTGCGGCGCCGCCTGCAGCGGGGCCTCAAGGAGGGGGGGCTGCCCGATTTCATCCTCGTCGACGGGGGCAGGGGGCAGCTCTCCGTCCTCTCGGAGGTCCTTCGGGAGTTGGGCCTCGAACAGGAGATCGACGCGGCGGGCATTGCCAAGAGCCGGGTGGTGGCCAACGTGCGGGGCAAGGCGGTGGAACGCAGCGAGGAGCGGTTTTTCCTCCCCGGCCGCAAGAACCCGGTGACCCTGCGCTCGGGGTCGCCCGCCCTGTTCCTGCTCGAGCGGCTGCGGGACGAGGCCCACCGGTTCGCTGTGACCTACCACCGCAAGCTGCGGGGCAAGGAGGCGCTGCATTCGTCATTGGAGGGGATTCCGGGGGTGGGTCCGGCCCGTCGCAAGGCCCTGCTCAAGCATTTCGGCAGTCTCAAGCGGGTCAGGGCTGCGACCCTGGAGGAGCTCCTTGCGGCGCCCGGAGTGACCGGGGCGGTGGCCCGGGCGGTCTTCGCCCGTTACCGGGAGGCGGAAGAGCCCTGAGGGGCCGGGGCGCTTCGGGCGAGGTCGATCTGGCCGGCCGCAAGGAGGGCCAGCCAGCCGAGGGTGCCCAGGATCAGGAGGGTGGGGAGCACGTCCCGGAGGAGGTGGTATGCGAGACGGACCCTTTTCGGGGGGGCTTCGGCGACAGCGGCGCTTTGTCCGGATTGGCCCGAAAGGTCGGCGGCGGATCGTTTCATGGGTCTTCTCTCTCCGGTGATGAACGAAGTCCTGGTACCTCTTCTTATCGATCCCGTTCCGATTTTCCTTTAGGGGGAGTCGCCCATTTTTCACGGGCGTCGAAGAGTCGGGCCGCGAGGCCCGGAGAGAGCTGTATCAAAAAGGCCGGCCCGCGAGGGTCGGCTTTTTTTGCCGGGGGCATCGATCAGGGGCCCTGGGGGCCGGGCAATGAAGCTCAGGCCGGGGGCGACTGGGGCAGCAGGCCGCCCTCCATCTCTTTGCGTGGGAGGTTCTCCCGGGCCAGTTCGGACCAGGCGACCGAGCGGTTGCGGCCCCTGCACTTGGCCTGGTAGAGGGCCTTGTCGGCACGGGAGATAAGCTCCCCCTTGTCTCTGCCGTCGTCGGGAAAGACCGACAGCCCAAGGGAGAGGGAGACGGTGACCGCCTCTCCCTCGTGCAGGAACTCCATGCTTTCGACCCTTTGGCGGATGCGCTCGCCCAGCTGGCGTCCTCCCCCTTCCTCCGAGTCTTCCAGGACAATGGCGAATTCCTCTCCCCCGTAGCGGGCGACCAAGTCCACGAGGCGGGCCGTGTCGGCCATCGTCGCGGCGACGCCCCGGAGCACCTTGTCGCCGAAGGGATGCCCGAAGGTGTCGTTGATCCCCTTGAACGAATCGACGTCGCACAGCAGCAGGCAGAGGGAGCTCTTCCGGCGCCGGGCCCGGGAGAGCATGACGTCGAAGCCGTGCTGGAAGGCCCGGTGGTTGGTGAGGCCGGTCAGCCCGTCGGTGGTGGCCAGCTTGTTGATCTGCTCGTGGGACTGGGCCAGGTCGATCTTGATGGCCACCTGGCCGGCGATGACCTCGAGAATCTCGCGCAGGGAGCGGGTGAACAGGCCCGGTTTCCGGGCCGCCACGGTCAGGGCGCCGAGGGCCTCGCCCTCCTCCCGCTGGAGGGGGATGATGAGCAGGGAGCGGTACCCGTTGAAGAGGTGGTCGCTGCAGAAGACCGGAATGCTGCCCCGGTACTCCCCGCGATCCGGAAGGGTGCTTCTGAACTTCATGGCCTGCCCCACCAGGCCCTGGTGGAGGGGGAAGGTCCTGCCCTGCAGCTTCTCGGCGCTGACCCCCTCGGCCCGGACCGTGCGGTGGCTGTCCTCCTCGATCATGCTGATGGCCACGAAATCGGCCGGCACCAGGGCCCTGACCGCCTTGATGGCGGCGTCGAACGCGGTTTCAAGGCCGAGCACCCCGTTGAGTTACTTCAGGCCGACGCAGACCTGCTGGACGGCGCTTCTCTCCCGGTTCATCTGCTCGATGCGGAGTCCCAGGCCCAGGTCCCGGCACAGCTTGTCGGCGGCGAGGCGCAGGGCCTGCCGCTCGGTCTCTTTCCAGGGGGACGGGTCGCGGCGGTCGACGCAGAGGATTCTCAGGGTGTTGTTCTCCGCATCGGGGATGCGCAGGGCCAGGATCGCCCCGGTCTCCGCTTTTTGGGGATAATAGGGCAGGGCGGCGGGCTGGGCGCCGGCAGGGGCGAGGGCGACCTCGTTCTGGGGGCCGAGAAAGGCGCCGGTAATCCCGGTGCCGATGGGAAAGGGGCCGGGGACCAGGTCAGTCCGGGTCGAGGCCGCGCAGTGCAGGCGCAGGACCCGCCCCAGGGAGTCGGGCAGCAGGACGGCCACCGTCGTCAGTTCGAAGCTCTGGCGCAGCAGCTCCAGCTGAAGCTTCAGGGTTTCGGCCAGTTCCTCGGCCAGGGGGCGCTGGTTGGTCGCTTCCGGCTCGGCATGGGCCTGTGCGTTGAGGGCGGAGAGCAGGGGGGCGTGGGGCGATCCCGGCGCGGTCGCCTCGGTGGGAGGGGTTTCGGCCGAGGCGCGGGGGGCGGACCCCTTTCGCCTCAGGACGGTCGCGGCGCCTGCAACGGCGCCGTAGGCGAGGAGTTGCGCTGCCAGGGCCCCCCCGGCCTGATGCCCTGACAGGGTCAGGGCGGTTTCCGCGCCGGTTGCCGCCAGCAGGCAGAGAATCGCCGTTGCCGGGGGGCGGGTTGCCGCCAGCCAGGCGACCGCACCGGCGGGGATCAGGATCGCGGGGGCGCCGGTGTGGGCGGCCAGGCGGAAGAGTATCCAGGCCGCCGCGGTGACCGAAAGGGGATGGCCTAGCCCGTGGGGGAGATCGGCGGACGGGGGAGGCGCCAAGGGCCGCAGAAGGGAGGCCGCAAGGGCGGAGCCGGTGGCCAGGGCCAGGGTCCACTGTTGCCAGGACCAGGCGGCCGAGGTCTCGAAAAGGCCCAGGGCGACGCCCAGGGTGGCGAGACAGGCAAGCCCCAGCCTCACCCGGGCGGCGGTCCTCGCCGTGGATGGCTCGTGCGCGGCCTTCTCCCTGGAGGCCAGCAATCTCAGGTTTTTCCGGAGATTCAAGGGGGACTTTCTCATTCTGGCGAAGGGCCGAAAGGCCTCATGGTTCTTGCCGGCTGGTCCGCTCGGCAACAAGGGAAAGCGCCGGTCAGCTGCCTGCCCTCAGGAGGTTGGGGCCCGACTCGGTTCCGTGGGGGTCATGACAGGAGAGGCAATTCGTCCGGGCCAGGGAGTGCTCGGTGGCGCTGCCCTGGTCGTGGCAGGTCAGGCAGAGTCCCTTGGCCGGCAGGCTGTACTGGCCGCCATGCGCCGGTGTGCATCCTCGTCCCCCGGGCCGGTGACAGGCTACGCAGCCCCCGCTTCGAACCTGCTCGGCCGCGACCGGACCGTGCAGATACCTGGTCCCGGTGAGGCCCTGGTGACAGCGGGCCGAAAGACAGGTCGCCTCCGGCGGCGCTCCCCACGACACGGTGGCCAGAACGGTTATCAGGGCCGCTGCGGCGAGGGGGATGCTTCGATTCCTATAATTCAACTTCAGCGCGGCGCGACGGGATCGCCAGGTCCTTTCTCGGGTTTCATGAGAAAGTAACCCAAGGCGATCGAATGGTCAAGGACAAGATGGAAAAGCCGCTGCGGAATGGGGGGGAGGGGGACGTCCGAAAAAAACGGAGAGTCCCTTTTCCGCTGGCGCCGCGGCGGCTATCTCCGGCGTGGGCCAACCATGTCAGTCGGGTTCAGAGGGCGTGCTGCGAACGATTTCGATCAGGGTCAGCTCCGGCGGCGACAGGACCCGAATCGGCGGGCCCCAGGTGCCGGTTCCGCGGCTCGTGTACAGGCGGGCCCCGCCGGCGAGGGCGTACAGGCCGTCCTGCATCGGGTATTCCAGCCCTGTGACGAGGTTGAAGGGAAAGATCTGCCCCCGGTGGGCGTGGCCGGAGAGCTGCAGGTCGAAATGCGCCAACGCCTCCTTGTCCACCCAGGGCCGGTGCTTGAGGAGGATGGTGTAGCGGTCCGGCGCGCCCTTTTTCAGCAGGGCGAGTTCATCGGGATCTTCGCCTCCAGCCGGATCGTCGATCCCGGCAAGGAGCAGGCCCGGTCCGACCGCGGCCGATTCCCCCCGCAGCAGGGTGAAGCCGCAGCGGCGCAGGAACTCGCCGGCCTGGGAGATGCCGGCGTAGTATTCGTGGTTGCCGGTGACCGCGAACTTGCCCAGGGGGGGGGAGAGGGCTGCGAAAGGGGCGATCAGTTCCGGGAGATGGTGAATGCGTGCATCGACCATGTCCCCGGTGGAAACGAGCAGGTCGGGCTCGAGTTCGCGAATGTCGGCAGCCAGCTTCTCGGCTGTTCCACGGCGCAGGATCAGGCCCAGGTGGAGGTCGGAAATCTGGGCCACCCGGATGCGTTCCACCCCCGCCGGAAGCTTGTCTGTCTCGATGCGCACCGACTCGACGCGCAGCTGCCCGGCCTCGTAGAAGCCGTAGGCGCCGGTCAGCAGCGCGCAGGTCAGGACCGTGACGGCGCCCGCGCGGCTGCGCCAGGACGGGGGGTTGGACTGGCGGGAGAAGAGCCAGAAAAGGCGGCGGGCCAGGCCGATCAGCAGAAGCAGGACAAACCCCGAGAAGGCAAGGAAAAGGAAGCCCATCCAGAGGTAGCCGAAAAAAGCCATGCTTCGGGCCGGGGCCTCCTGTCCCAGGCGCTCCAGGAGCCGGGCCGACACCGGTGCGGTTACCGTCAGGGCCAGGAACAACAGGCCCGGCAGTCTGAGACGGAAGCCCTCCGGCAGCAGGGGGCGAATCCCCCGGTAGACCAGAGCGTGCATGGCCGAGTAGAGGGAGAGAAAGACGGTGAGGAATACGAGTAGTCGCAGCATCGATGGGGTCCTCGTTCAAATAAAACAAAAAAGCCCCCGGCGACAACCGGGGGCTTTCGTTTTTGGCTTGAAGTCTGACGTTACTCCACCGTCACCTGGGCGTCTTCGATGATCACGTCGTACTTGTAGCCGTAGCCGAAGTCCTTGTTGGTCGAAACCACACCCTTCAACAGCACCGTGTCGCCCACCTTGGCGGTGCCGGCGGTGGTGACGGTCAGGTCATTGGTTTTCTCGCCGCCGGTGCCGTCCTGAAGGTGAATCCAGTTCTTGCCCATGATCTGGGGGCTGAACTTGACGACCTTGCCGCGTATCTGGACCTCCTTGCCGGAGAGGTCGGCCTGCTCGGCGAAGATCTCCTCCACGCTCTTGCCCCCTTCGACCTTGGCGATGCCGGAGAGGTCGACTTCCGGGGCCGGCGCCGCGCCGTTGCCGGTCATGGCGGGGTGCCCGGCGGGCATTTTTGCATCGCCGCCGATCGCCTGACCGGCGCCCGCGACCATAACCGAGGGGACGAAATAGACGAGGGGGAAGTCACGGTTCAGGGTCTTGCTGTGGTAGTTCTCCATGGCCATGCCGTCGGGAACAACCACCGAGTCGCCCACCTGAACATTGAATTCGGGCGCCGCGGCCCAAACTTTTTCGGTGCCCGTATCGACCTGGACGTAGGTGTAGCCGCCCGAGTTCACCGTTTCGGTGACGCTGCCGCTGATACCTTTTTGAGCGGCCTGCGAAGGGGCGGCCGGGGCCGGCGCCGCCGTTTTCGGTTCGGGAGCCGTGGTTGCTTGTTCCTTGCAGCCGGTGACGGTCAGGGCCATCATGCCGGCCAAGGCGAAAACGAGAAATTTGTTCACGGTTTATCCTCCAGGGGGAAATTGGTGGGCCGGTGGCCCTGGGTTGACGGTTGTTTCTGTCTGTCAAATTGAAAGATTAGCACAGGTGCACGGCGGGGTACAAGGAAACTCGTCCTGGTCCCGGCGCGCCCCGGGCGTTTCGGCTGCCGCCGGGGGAGGCGGCCGGAGGCGCGGGCGACGGGGTGAGGGTCATTGCCCGGACTTGGCTGAAGGGGGCGCCGGGGCCCGACCGAAGGTGCGGGTCAGGGTCGCCAGGCTCTGCCCGACCTGCTCTCCCAGGACCCCGGGGTGGAGGCGCCAGGTCCAGTTGCCACGGCCTTGGCCGGGTCGGTTCATGCGGGCCGACCCGTCCAGGCCCAGCACGTCCTGAAGGGGAAAGATGCATAGGTCCGCGACGCTGGCCATCGCCAGGCGGATCATCTCCCGGCCGATGTCCTCCCCGGCGCTGCCCAGGTAGAACCGGACCGCTTCGCGCTCCTGCTGCTTCAGGTCCTGCCACCAGCCCTGGGTGGTGTCGTTGTCGTGGGTGCCGGTAAAGACCACGCAGCGGCGCCGCAGGTTGTGGGGCAGGTAGGGATTGTCCGGGCCGGAGCCGAAGGCGAACTGCAGGATTTTCATGCCCGGAAAGTCGAAGCGGTCGCGCAGGGCCTCGACCTCGGGGGTGATCACGCCCAGATCCTCGGCGATCACCGGCAGTTCTCCCAGGCTCTGCCGCAGGCTTTTGAACAGGGCCTCCCCGGGGACCTCGACCCACGCCCCGTTGACCGCCGTCTTCTCTTCGGCGGGGATGGCCCAGCAGGCCTCGAAGCCGCGAAAATGGTCGATGCGCACCAGGTCCGCCTGGGCCAGGTTCCAGCGAAACCGTTTCAGCCACCAGGCAAAGCCCTCCTCCTCCATCCTGTCCCAGCGGTAAAGGGGGTTTCCCCACCTCTGGCCGGTGTCGCTGAAGTAATCGGGGGGGACTCCGGCCACCTCGGTCGGCAGGCCGGACTTGTCCAGGTGGAAGAGCTCGGGGTTGGCCCACACGTCGGCCGAGTCGAGGGCGACGAAGATGGGGATGTCGCCCAGGATGCGCACCCCCCGGCTGTTCGCGTAATCCTTCAGGGCGAACCACTGGTCGAAAAAGACGAACTGCACATACTGGTGGTAGTGGATCGCTTCGGCCAGTTCCCTCCTCCAGTGGTCCATTGCGGCAGGGTCTCTGCCCCGGGCTTTGTCGGCCCACCGATGCCAGGGCTGGTCCCGGAAATGTCGGCGCAGGGCCTGGAACAGGGCGTAATCGTCGAGCCAGCCGGCCTGCTCGGAGCGGAAGCGGTCGAAGGCCACCCTGCGCGCGGGGTCGGCTTCGGCGTCGAAGCGCCTGGCTGCCTTGTGCAGCAGGCGTCCCTTGCAGCCGTGGACAAAGCCGTAATGGGCCGTGCCCTCCGGCATGGCGATGCCCTCCAGGTCCCCGGGGTCGAGGTCGCCGGCCTCCGCGAGACGTTCCAGGCAGATGAGCAGGGGGTTGCCGGCGAAGGCCGAAAAGGCGCTGTAGGGGGAGTCCCCGTAGCCGGTCGGGCCGAGGGGGAGGACCTGCCAAACCGACTGCCCCGCCGCCTTCAGAAAATCGACGAAGCGATAGGCCTCGGTGCCGAAGGAACCGATGCCGTGGGGGCCGGGAAGGGACGTGGGATGGAGAAGGATGCCGCTCGAGCGTGGGAGCTTCATCGGTCCTTTGGGGGGAAAGGGTTAGGTCTGTTTGCTCAATTTTAGGACATTGGAGTCGCTTTGCAAGGGGACGACGCCTGCTGCAGGCTAAAAGGCCATATTGTTCTTCATTCCGGGGTGGCAGCGGTTGCAGTCGTTCATGGGGAAGGCCGTGCGCATGTGGCAGGTGCCGCAGAACCAGCCGAAGACGTTCTTGTCCATGGTGAAGAACTGGGTCCCCTCCTTCTGGATGTCGAAGATGTCGGGGTGGCAGTTGGAGCAGTCGAGCCAGTCCATGTGGTCGGTGTGGGAGAAGAGGATTCCGCTGCGCGGGGCCGTGGTGCCGAGCTCGAGGGGGCGGCGCAGCTTCTCCGGCAGGTGCATGCTGGGCTGGTTGCCGGGAAGGATGGAATGGACCGGGTTGATATGCCCCTGCTCCAGGGCCGCGGCCCAGTCGATGCCGTTGCCGAAGGGGGCTTTCGGCATTTCTTCGGCGAAGACCCTGAAGCTCTCGGCCAGCTTCCGGTCGTCACGGGTGTGGCAGCGGTCGCAGTGCTTGGGCTCTTCGTTCCTGACCGAGAAGGCGGTCTTCCCGTCGTGGCAGGCGCCGCAGAATTTCCCGGCCAGGTTCTTGCCCCGGTTGATCGGGGTCTCCCCCTGGTAGATGGAGAATTTCAGCTCGAGGTGGCAGACCCGGCAGGTGTAGCGGGCGCGGTGGCTCCAGTGGGGGAAGACGACCGGGTCCATGCGGGCCTTGCCCCGGGGGCGCATAATGGTGTCGCCGTAGTGCTCGGCCGGGCCGTTGGGGGGGATGGTGCGCAGCACCTGCGCCAGTTCTTCACGGTTCATGGCCCGGGCCGCTCCGCCGGTCGGGGGGGCGATGAGCGGCCAGCATAGAAGGGCCAGGGCGGCCAGGAAGATCGGTCGAAGCGGAAAATTCGCCATCTAGAAGACCGGCTTCGAGTGACAGCGGCCGCAGTCCTTGAGGGGGAAGGCGACGTTGCCGTGGCAGGCCCCGCAGTAGCGGCCGGCGAAGATGTCCTGCATGGTGTACTTGGTGGCTCCCGCCTTCAGGGCGAAAACCTCGGGATGGCAGAGGTCGCAGCTGTTCCAGGTGGCGTGCTCCTCGTGGGAGAAGATGATGTCCGGCAGGCCCGCAAGTTTGGCGTCGAGGCTGACGTCTCCCTGCTGGTGCTTCATCTTGGTCCGGGGAAAGGAGACGCCGGCGATGAAGTCCTTCGGCTTGACCATGTTTTGCCGGCTCGCCATGGCCCAGTCGACCCGGTTTCCGAAGCGGCCCTCGGGGAGTTTTTCAGCCATGCGATCGAAATCGTCCCGGATGTCGTCGTCCCTGCCGATGGGGGTCGTCGTGTGGCAGCGGTCGCAGTTCTTCTCCGCCTTGCCGAGGAGGCTTTTCCCCTCGCAGGCGAAGGCTTCCTTGCCGTTGTGGCACACCCCGCAGTATTGCCCGTCCCGGTTGTCCTTCTCCCGGACGAGGGTTTGGCCGGCCTCCATGGCGAAGCCGATGTCGACGTGGCAGAGGCGGCAGGTGTGCTTTGAGCGATGCACCCAGTGCCGGAACACGACCGGGGCCATCTGGCTTTGCTCCGAGTAGTTGTTCATGAGCGTGGTGCCGTACTCGTGGGGAGGGAGCCTCTTGGCGATCTTTCCCTGGGAGTTTGCCGGGCAGAGGGACGCTCCGACCAGCGCCAGGGCGATGGTCCATACGCTGACCGTCTTGAAGAAGGAATTCATGGCAGCCTCCTTGGAGTCGAGGAAAAAGATAAAACATAAGTATTCAATAATAATACTTATTTTGTCAGAAAAGTCTAGCACTATTCGAGGTGGAGGCGACGGTGACGTTGCGGCGACCGAAATCGGGTCCGTCGGCGGGGTCCGGACGAAGGTGGTGCGCTTTGCCCTTGACATGTTTTAGAACAACGGTTAATTTCATAAAAAGCCTTACGGGGCGGATATTTATGCTCGATTTGTGATATTATC
Organism: Desulfuromonas sp.; assembly: GCF_002868845.1. Taxonomy (NCBI): domain Bacteria; kingdom Pseudomonadati; phylum Thermodesulfobacteriota; class Desulfuromonadia; order Desulfuromonadales; family Desulfuromonadaceae; genus Desulfuromonas; species Desulfuromonas sp. The sequence continues at coordinate 79,384 of NZ_PKUB01000016.1, read as the reverse complement.
CCATAGTGGATAAGGCAACGTCTTTTCTTCAAGACGCAGAGTGGGGAGTCCGGTTGTGAACGCAAAGTTGAGCCAGCACATGACCATTCTCGGCCTGTGCGCCGTCGGGTTTTACGGATTCATGGCGGCGACCGGCAGGCTGGGTCTCGACGTTATGCCCCAGTTCATGGTCTCGGCGATGATCTTCATGCTGTCGGGACGCTTCATGAAGAAGGCGGCCCGCGAGGTGCGGGACGAGGACGACGAGAAGAAGCCGAAGGTGGCTGAGGAGGACTGGTCCTTTTTCGCCAACCTGGTCAACTGGATGGGCGCCCTCGTCGTCGTGGGGGTCATGGCGATCCTGCTCATGAAACCTGTCGGCCTCTCCATCGTCGACGCCCTGCAGGCGTCGATCGAACACGAGCAGTTCAGCGCTCACGTCGTTCCCTGACGATAGAAGACCTCATAGATTTCCAGAAAAAAGGCCCCGCAGATGCGGGGCCTTTTCTGTTGGGATTCCAGAGGGATTTGGAAGACTTCGGAATGCTCCCGGGAGGATCTGATTGTCTGCCGTTCCATTCCGGCGCGGGGACTCGCCCCCGCAGGCGACCAGGGGATTGCTCGCCCAATCCCCTGGACCCCAGGGCGCCCCCGACGCCTTGCCCGCCATCGCTTTTAGCGACGGCGGGTTCCCTCCGCTTCGCAGATGAATTTGGCGCGGACGAAAACTTGCCTTCGGCTTCGGACAGTCGTCCGCGTCTTCCCAAATTCATCCACTGCGCTCCGGCGGCGGCGAAGGGGGGGCGAAAAACACATCTCTCGCGCCTCGGCAACACACGGTATATACGAAAAAAAGAGGGGCCCCGCCATAGCGAGGCCCCTCTTTCGGGTGACGGGCTGAGGTGCCCGGGGTTTAGTCGTTGGCTCTCTGGAAGGCGAGGTCTTCCTCTTCCAGCCCGGCGGTAGCGGGTACCTCGACGGCCACCGCGGCCTTTTTGGGGCGCAGGGAGAGCGAGAGCATGGCGCCGACGAGGAGCATGGTCCCGGCGACGGCGAGGGGGACGGTGAAGCCGCCGAACTTGGCGCTCAGCGCCGCGGAGGCCTTGACCAGGACGAAGGCGCCGACCCCCCAGGCGGAGAAGAGGATGCCGTAGTTGAGGCCGTAGTTCTTGGAGCCCCAGTAGTCCTTGGCGAAGGAGGGGAAGAGGGAGAGGTTGGTGCCGTAGTTGAAGCCGATGAAGGAGGCCAGCAGGGTGACCAGGATGGCGTTGGCGCTCTCGCCTCCGACCACCGAGATGCCGGCGAACATCAGGGCCGCCTGGAAGACGAGCATGATCAGCAGGGTGTTGGCGCGGCCGATCTTGTCGGAGAGGACCCCGGCGACGACGCGGCCGGCGGCGTTGCCGATCGACATCATGATCACGGCGATGAAGGCCATTTCGCCCATGCTCTTCTTGGCCAGCCCGGCGATGCTGCCGATGACCATCAGGCCGGCGCCGGCGCCGATGAAGTAGGTGGTCCAGAGGGTGTAGAAGCGCCCTTCGCGGAGGATCTCCATCGGGGTCTTGTCGGCCACCGAGGACTTCTTGGCCGCCGTGGCGCCGCCCTCTTCGGCCGTGAAGCCGGCGGGGGGATTGGAGATGAACATGGCCATGCCGCAGACGATGGCGATGAAGGCGATGCCGAGGATCATCATGGTGGAATGCAGGCCGTAGCTGGCGAGCAGGTACTTGGCCAGCGGGGCGAGGTAGACCGGGGCGATGCCGAAGCCGGCGACGACGATCCCGGCGATCAGGCCGGTCTTGGCCGAGGGGAACCACTTGAGCGCGGGCGGGGTGGCCGCCGAGTAGCCGAAGCCGAAGCCGAAGCCGGCCAGGACGCCGAAGCCGAGGACCCAGCCCCAGTAGCTGGAGGTCTGGGAGCAGACCAGGAAGCCGGCGCCGACCAGCAGGCCGCCGAGAATGGCGGTGAGGCGGGGCCCGGCCTTATCCTGAAGCTTTCCGCCGACGATCATCGACAGGGCGAAGGACAGGCAGGCGAAGGCGTACGGGTCGCCGGCTCCGTCGAAGAGCTTGGCGATATCGCCCTTGAGCATGCTGTAAGCGTAGAGGATGCCGAGGGCCAGATTGACTCCGAGACCGGCGAGGGCGACGGTCCAGCCTTTGTTCTTCACTGCGGTTTGGGTTGCCATTGATGCCTCCTTGAGGGGATTGGGGTTTTCCTTGTACTGACTGGTAAGAAAACTGACATGGTATGGTAAGGGCCATTTGACTTTGAAGGGGGCGACCTCCGGTGGTCCCGGGGACGGCCCGGCCGCTGTCGCCAGGGTCGCGGCGGCCTGCGGGGCCGGACGGAAAAGGGGTTGCCTCGGGGTCGGCTGGGCGTATGCGGCCCGGGCCGGGTAGCGTTCGGCCAGTTCCTGGAACTTGGCGCATTCGGAGTAGCGACAGTTGCAGAAGCTGACCATCATCTTGACGTCCGAGGGGCTGATGTAGCCGTGGCCGACGTCGCAGATATCATCGTCCTTGCGCAGAAATGGACAAACGTTTCGGCTTTGCATGGATGCCTCGGGTTGGAATGGGAAACCTTCGTGTTGCCGCTTGTTGTCCTGGTTAAGAGCAACGCCCATACCAATGTTTTAAAAAAAATATTATTTTTTAAAAAACGGCCTAAAAACAGATGCTTGCGGTTTTGGAAGAGGCCATTTTTCGGATTGTTGAACCTGTGGGGGATTTGCAGGAATGCGAAAAAGACGAGGCTTTCAGGGGGTGGCGGGAGGCCATTTCGGGGCCTGACTTCGGGGGGAGAGACCTATTCTTCCCGGGGCCTCCGCCGATTTGAAGGGGAGGGTCGCGGCGATGCAAAACGCGGTTTTGCATCGCCGCGACCTCGAAAATGAGCCTTTTGCAAATATGCGAAAGTGCAAGGCCCCTTTTCCCGGGGCCGCGGGGCGGGGCGATTTCCCGCATTGACGGGGCCGCGCCAAATGGGCTAATATGCGTAGAAACGGGCCGTTGCGGCCCGCTTTTTTTGCGTTCAGATCCCAAGAGGTTTATTCGTGAGCAAGTATCAGAAGGAAGTCGACCGCCGCCGCACCTTCGGCATCATCAGCCACCCCGACGCGGGCAAGACCACCCTGACCGAAAAGTTGTTGCTCTTCGGCGGGGCGATCCAGATGGCCGGGGCGGTCAAGGCGCGCAAGGCCACCCGCCACGCCACCAGCGACTGGATGGCCATGGAGCAGGAGCGGGGCATCTCCGTCACCTCCTCGGTGATGAAGTTCAACTACCGGGACTTCGAGGTCAACCTCCTCGACACCCCAGGCCACCAGGACTTCTCCGAAGACACCTACCGGGTGCTGACCGCCGTCGACAGCGCGCTGATGGTCATCGACAGCGCCAAGGGGGTCGAGACCCAGACCAAGAAGCTGATGGAGGTCTGCCGCATGCGCAACACCCCCATCATGACCTTCATCAACAAGCTCGATCGCGAGGGCCTCGAACCGCTCGACATCCTCGCCGACATCGAGGAGACCCTGCAGGTCGAGTGCGCCCCCCTGTCCTGGCCCATCGGCATGGGCAAGCGCTTCAAGGGGACCTACAACCTCTATAAGAAGCAGCTGCACCTCTTTACCCCCGGGCAGGAGACGCGGGGCGGCGAGGGGATCGTCATCGACGACCTCTCCGACCCGCGCCTCGACGAGCTGCTCGGCAGCCAGGCCGACGAGTTGCGCGAGGACGTGGAGCTGCTCGAGGGGGCGGCCAACCCCTTCGAGCTCGAGCACTACCTGAAGGGGAACCAGACGCCGGTCTTCTTCGGCAGCGCCATCAACAATTTCGGCGTCCAGGAGATGCTCGACGCCTTCGTCGAGCAGGCCCCGCCGCCGCGTCCCCGGGAGACGACCACCCGCGAGGTCTCCCCCTACGAGGAGCCCTTCTCCGGCTTCGTCTTCAAGATCCAGGCGAACATGGACCCGGCGCACCGGGACCGCATCGCCTTTTTCCGGGTCTGCTCCGGCAAGTTCACCCGCGGCATGAAGGTGCGCCACCACCGCATCGGCAAAGAGGTCGCCATCGCCAACGCGACCATCTTCATGGCCCAGGACCGGGCCCATGTCGAGGAGGCCTATGCCGGCGACATCATCGGCATCCACAACCACGGTACGATCAAGATCGGCGACACCTTCACCGTCAAGGAGCCCCTCAAGTTCACCGGCATCCCGTCCTTCGCCCCCGAGCATTTCCGCCGGGTGCGCCTGAAGAACCCCCTCAAGGCCAAGCAGCTCGACAAGGGCNCCCCTCGCCACCACCGACTACATCCTCGGCGCCGTCGGCGTGCTCCAGTTCGACGTCATCATGGCGCGGCTCAAGGCCGAGTACGCCGTCGACGCCGTCTACGAGGGGGTTCCCTACGCCACCGCCCGCTGGATCGCCTGCGACGACCGCCAGAAGCTCGACGAGTTCCAGAAGAAGAACCAGCACAGCCTGGCCCACGACGCCGAGGGGAACCTCGCCTTTCTCGCCGCCAGCGAGTGGCGCCTCGGCCACACCATCGAGCAGTGGCCCGACGTCGTCTTCCACAAGACGCGGGAGCATAATTAAAACCAGCTGTAAGCTGTAAGCTGAAGGCTGGCTTTTTGAAATGATGTGATCCGGAGGATTGTATGAACTGGGCCCACCTGCACCTGGTCGTCAACCACTTCCCCGTCGTGGGGCTCTTTTTCGCCCTTCTGCTTTTAGTCTACGCCCATTTTCGCAAGAATCTCGAGCTGACCTCGGCCGTCCTCGGCCTCTTCGTCGTCGTCGCCCTGTCCGTCGTTCCCGCTCTGCTGACCGGGCACCGGGCCGAGGGGGTGGCGGAGCACCTGCCCGGGGTCTCCGCCGAACTGATCGAGGCCCACGGGTCGGCCGCCCACATCGCCCAGTACGCCGCCGGCGCCCTCGGCCTCGCGGCCCTGGCGGGGCTGACCGTGACCCTGGTCCGCAAGAGCCTGCCCCAGGCGATGGCGGTCGGGATCCTGCTCCTGGCCGCTCTCAGCGGCGCCGCGTTCGGCTGGACCGCCAATCGCGGCGGACAGATCCGCCATCCCGAGGTTCGCCTCGACTTCGAGCCGCCCCCCGCCGCCCTCGGGCACGAAGGGTCCGGCCGCCGGCACTGAGGCCGTCCGGCCTTGCCGGTCCTCTTTCTCCCCATCGTCTCAAGAGTCCCGTCCCCTTTGCCTGCCCCCCTATCCGTAGGATGACGGTCGATCTGCGCCTGCCCCATCTCGCGGTCCAATGCATAGAAAAAAACTATGCAATGTCTGAGATGTATCGATATTAATTGTTTGATTTTCCCCCGGGGGCAAGGGTACCCTGCCGATACCGTAGCGACCCGCTGCAAGATAGTTCTTGGAACGTCATTGGCAAAGGCCAAATTTTCAAGTCTGAAGGAGGTATGGAATGGCAGAGAAGCAGTTCGAGGTGAAATCCGACCCGGATCTCTGGGCCAAGCTCGACGTGGACGTGGAGCGGTTCAAGGGGATGCCGGCGATGCTGACCCAGGCCTACACCGGCATCTTTTTGAGCCAGAAGAACCGGCCCGGGGGGATGGCCTATTTCGACAGCATGATCGAGAATATCCACACCGGGCGCATCCAGGAACTGGTCGACGCCAAGGAGGCGGGCAAGCCTGTCATCGGCACCTTCTGCGTCTACGTCCCCGAAGAGCTGGTCCAGGCCGCCGGCGGCATCTGCGTCGGGCTCTGCGGCGGCGCCCAGGGCTCCATCGCCGACGCCGAGAAGATCCTGCCCCGCAACATCTGCCCCATGGTCAAGTCGGCCTTCGGCTTCAAGGTCGGCAAGCTCTGCCCCTACTTCCAGGTCGTCGACTTCGTCTACGGCGAGACGACCTGCGACGCCAAGAAGAAGACCTGGGAGCTCCTCGACGAGTACGTCCCGACCCACGTCATGGAGATCCCCCAGAAGAAGGGAGAGCGCGACAAGGCGTTGTGGCTGGAGGAGGTCAAGGACTTCAAGGCCGCCGTCGACAAGGTCACCGGCAACGACACCGGCTTCGACGAGATCGCCGCGAGCATCAAGCTCATCAACGCCAAGCGCACCGCCCTGCAGCGCCTCAACGCCCTGCGCCACCACAACCCCTCGCCCATCAGCGGCAAGGACATGCTCCTGATCGAGCAGATCGCCTTCTACGACGAGCCGGGCCGCTTCGTCAAGCAGGTCAACGCGCTGTGCGACGAGCTGGAGGATCGGATCGAGCAGGGCGTCGCCGTCGCCCCCGCCTCGACGCCGCGCATCATGGTCTCCGGCACCCCCATGGCCCTGCCCAACTGGAAGCTGCACAACATCATCGAGACCTCGGGCGCCGTCGTCGTCAACGAGGAGAGCTGCATCGGCACCCGCTACTACAAGGACACCATCGACGAGGGGAGCAGCAGCGTCGAGGAGCAGCTCGAGCGGCTCACCGAGCGGTACATGCAGATCGACTGCTCCTGCTTCACCCCCAACGACGAGCGCATCGACCAGGTCATCAAGGAATACCGGGACTCGGGCGCCCAGGGGATCATCGACTACTGTCTGCAGTTCTGCCACACCTACAACATCGAGGCGGTCAAGCTGCGCCGGGCCTGCGAGAAGGAGGGGATTCCCTTCCTCGCCATCGAGTCCGACTACTCCCCCGAGGACGTCGGCCAGCTGCAGACCCGGGTCGAGGCCTTTATCGAGCAGATCCAGGGGTAATCTTCCATGCATTTGGGAATTGATTTAGGCTCCAGAACCATCAAGGTCGCCGTCCTGCAGGACGGCGACCTCCTTCATTACGACGTGGCCGAGAGCGGCTTCGACCCGCACGTCCAGTCGGTCGAGATGATCGGCAAGTACGCGCCGGCCGCGGTGACCGCCACCGGCTACGGCCGCCACCTGGCGCAGAAACACTTCGCCGGAGGCACCATCACCGAGATCAAGGCCCACGCCCTCGGCGCTCGCCACCTCGTTCCCGGCTGCCGCACCGTCCTCGACGTCGGCGGCCAGGACAGCAAGGTCATCGCCCTCGACGCCGAGGGGCGGGTGGTCAACTTCCAGATGAACGACAAGTGCGCCGCCGGCACCGGGCGCTTTCTGGAGATGATGGCCGCCTCCCTCGGCTACTCCCTCGGCGAGTTCGGCGCGGCGGCCGCCTCCTCCGGGCAGGACGTGCCGATCAACAGCATGTGCGCGGTCTTCGCCGAGAGCGAGGTCGTCTCCCTCAAGAACCGGGGCTTCGCCCCCGCCGACATCGCCCGCTCCATCCACCTGGCGGTGGTCGAGCGGCTGGCCGGAATGCTGGAGCGGATCGGCTGCGCCGGCGAGGTGGTCTTCTCGGGCGGGGTGGCCAACAACCCCTTCATGGCCCGGGCCCTGGAGCAGAAGCTCGGGGTCCCGGTCACCGTCCCCGAAGTTCCGAGCATCGTCGGCGCCATTGGCGCTGCCATCCACGCGGGGAAGTGAGTCCTGAAGCATGAACGATGCTCACGGGGCGCCCGGTTTCGGGCGTCCTTTTTTTTGTTCAATCGGGAATGACGGGGAGGCGTCTTCAACCCTCAATGACTGAGAGGCCTTCTTGACGTCCAGGGGACTCGCCCCCTGAGGGCGACCAAGGGGGTGCTCGCCCACCCCCCTGGACCCCAGGGCGCCCCGGACGCCTTGCCCGCCATCGCCTTCGGCGACGGCAGGTTCCCTGCGCTGCGCAGATGAATCCGGCGCGGGCGAAAACTTGCCTAGCGGCTTCGGACATTCGCCCGCGTTTCTCCGGATTCATCCACTCCGCTCCGGTGGCGGCAAACGGGGGAGGGCTTTTAACCCAAACAGAAGCTCTTGAACCTGCTTTTCCTTCGCGACCTTTGCGACCTTTGCGACCATGAGCGAGCCCAGCGAGCGGGCGTGAGGACGGTTTCCAGAATTTCCTTTGCGTCTTTGCGTCTTGAGTGAGCGCAGCGAACGGGCGTGAGGCCGATTTGGCCTTTTGGAGTGGACATTGAAGAAAGTCGCGGGGAATGCCGCATGCTGAGGGACGGTTAATTTCTGTTGCCGGTTCCGAATCGCCTGTGCCATACTAGCTCTCCGTTTTTATTGTGTATTTTCCGATCCGTCCCGGGGGAGCAAGATGGGCAAGCGCAGAAGCAGCGGCCTGAGCAAATCGCTCATTCTCAAGGGGATCCAGTGCCAGCGCGCCCTGTGGCTGAAGAAGAACCCGCCCGACTTCGAGTTCCCCCCCCAGCCCGAGCTCGAGGCCAAGTTCGCCGCCGGCAACGCGGTCGGACTCCTCGCCCAGCAGCTCTTCCCCGGCGGCGTCGAGGTCCCTTACGAGGGGCTTTCCTTTCCCGCCCAGCTCGCTCGCACCCGGGAGCTGATCGACGACGGCGCCGAGGTCATCTACGAGGCCTCCTTCTCCTTCTCCGCCATCTTCGTCAAGGTCGACATCCTGGTGCGCGACGGCGCCGCCTGGCAGATCCACGAGGTCAAGATGGGGACATCCGTCAAGGACGTTAACCTCGATGACGTCGCCATCCAGCGCTATGTGCTGAACGGGTGCGGCCTCTCCGTCTCCAAGTCCTTTCTCGTCCACATCGACAACAGCTATGTGCGCCGGGGCGCCATCGAGGCCGACAAGCTCTTCGCCAGCGAGGAGATCAGCCTCAAGGTCGCGGCGCGCCAGCAGAGCATGACGGAGCTCGTCGCCGAACGGCGCGAGACCATGGGCGAAACCGCCGAGCCGGATATCGATATCGGCCCCCACTGCAACGACCCCTACGCGTGCGACTACATCCCCTGGTGCTGGCGGCACATCCCCGAAGATTCGATCTTCGACCTGCGCGGCAGCGGCGTCGACAAGTTCGACCTTTACAGCCGGGGGATCGTCAGGCTGCAGGACGTGCCCCTCGACACCCTCAACGCCGCCCAGCGCCAGCAGGCCGAGGCGACCCTCAACCGGCAGGACGCTACCGACCCGCAGCGGGTGACGGCCTTTCTCGAGACCCTGTGGTATCCGATCTGCCATCTTGACTTCGAGACCTTCAACACCCCGATTCCCAAGTTCGACGGCACCCGCCCCTACCAGCAGGTGCCCTTCCAGTTTTCGCTGCACGTCCAGGAGAGTGCCGGGGCCGAGCCGCGGCACTTCGAGTACCTCGCCCCGCCGGACGGCGACCCGCGTCGCGAGCTGATCGAGCGGCTGCTCGCCGTGGTTCCCGTTGACGCCTGCGTGCTGACCTACAACCAGGCCTTCGAAAAGGGAGTGCTGCGGGAGCTGGCCAAGACTTTTCCCGATCTGGCCGAGGCCATCGATGAGCGGCTGGCCAACGTGCGCGACCTGATGGTGCCGTTCCGGCGGCGCGACGTGTACCGCTGGCAGATGCGCGGTTCGTATTCCATCAAGGAGGTGCTGCCGGCGATGGTACCGGAGTTGTCCTACGCGGGGATGGCGATCGCCGACGGCATGGCGGCGATGGAGGCCTATCACGAGATGTGCGCGCTTGAGGACCCGGTCGCGCTTGCCGAGCTGCGGCGGGCGATGTTGGAGTATTGCCGGTTGGATACTCTGGCGATGGTGAGGATTTTGGGGGAGTTGGAGGGGATTGTTGCCCATTCTGCGGGTTGACAAGTGGCAAGGCAAGACCTGACCCCGAGCCCTTGCTCGGGTTGACAAGTGGCAAGGCAAGACCTGACCCCGAGCCCTTGTTGTTTATTTGTAAACTAGCCCGAAATGCTAGGCGACAAATCAACAACGTCCCCTTCGGCCCCCAGGCGTGACCTCACTTCGTTGGTGCTGGTCGTCGGCCCGCATTTTCTTGCATTGAGGGATCTTTGATGAACAGGCTCAATAATGTCGATTACATCATCCATAAGCTTTCCGTTCTGGCCTATGAAATCGAGCAGCGCGGCAAGCTGAACCTGCTCGACCTTCACCGGCATTGCGAGGACTTCTACGCCCATTTCTGCAATGAGCTGTTCAGTTGGCAACTGCGGAACCTGAATGTTGTCAAGCCGAATGCCGAAGCTATCGACCTGATCGACCATGTAAACAAGATTGTCGTTCAGGTGTCCGCCACCGCCACCAAGAGCAAGATCGAGTCGGCCCTTGCCAAGGATCTGTCCGCGTATGCCGGGTTTTCGTTCAAGTTCATATCCATCTCCAAGGGCGCCGCCGAACTGCGAACCAAGAGCTTTGCCAACCCCCACCGCCTGACCTTCGATCCCCAGTGCGACATTCACGACATCACCTCGTTGCTGCGATATATCGGCAGTCTTGGTGCAGCGCACCAGCAGCGCATCGCCTCCTTCCTCAAGAAGGAACTGGTGGCTGAGGTGGACCCGGTCAGTCTGGAGTCGAACCTTGCCGCCATCATCACGATCCTGGCGCAGGAGAACTGGCGGCAAAACGGTTCCCCCCCTGAGACGGTCCCGTTCGATATCGACAAGAAGATCGAATTCAACGACCTGGACCGCGCCCGCGATATCATCGAGGACTACGCCATTCATTGCCGCCGGCTCGACGGAATTTACAATACCTTCGACCGGGAGGGGAGCAACAAGAGCCTCGCAGTGCTGGACTCCATCAAGGGTTTTTACAGCAAGCACCGGACCCGCCTGAGCAACGACGACCTGTTTGACAAGGTGGTGGAGTGCGTGGCGGAGCGGGTGCAGGAAAGCGCCAACTTCACCCCCATACCCCGGGAAGAGCTGGATTTGTGCGTCAACATTCTTGTGGTAGATGCATTTACCCGGTGCAAGATATTCAAGAATCCGCTAGGATACGCCCATGTTGCTGCCTGACAACATCCACCCGGATCAGAGTATCTATTACAACGGCGCCTTTGTGCTGCAGGCGCTCCGCGAGGAGCGCGCGTTGGGGCTGTTCGACCTGTATGCGCGCACCCAGAAACTCCGGCAGATGACCATGCCGGTCTTTGTCCTCTGCCTGGATTGGCTCTATCTGTTGAATCTGGTCAGCCTGAACGATCGGGGGGACGTAGAATTATGTTCCTGAAATCCCTCACCATCTCCAGCCACGACGAGATCATCCGCCAGATCAGGTTTCACAGCGGCATCAATCTGATCGAGGATGAGACGCCCAACGTCAACGGGATCGAGACCGGCAACAACGTGGGGAAGACCACGGTGCTCATGCTGGTGGATTTCTGTCTGGCCGGAAAAGCGAAACAGATCTATACCGATCCGGAGCAGAAGAAACAGGAATACAAGCTGGTCAAGGACTTTCTGTTTGATAACGAAGTGCTGATTACCCTGGTGCTTACCGACGATCTGTCGCGGGATGACGCCAAGGAAATCAGGATCGAGCGCAATTTTCTGCCGAGAAACCGGAAAATCCAGGGGATCAACGGCAAGTCGTTGTCCGATAACAAGGAATTCGAGGCGACCCTGACCGAACTCCTTTTCCCCGGCCATCGCGGCAAGCCGTCCCTGCGCCAGATCATCTCCCACAATATCCGCTACAAAGACCTGAGCCTGATCTATACCCTCAAAACCCTCGATCGGTATACCAGAGACGCCGAATACGAAACCTTGTACCTGTACCTCCTCGGGGTCGATTATGGCCAGGGGGATGCCAAGCAGGAGCTGTTAGCGCAGATTCGGCTGGAGCAGACCTTCAAGGCCCGGCTGGAGAAGAACCAGACCAGATCGGCCTATGAGACCGCCTTAGCCATCCTGGAAGGTGAAATCGAGCAACTCAACCGGCGAAAGGCAGATTTCAACCTCAACGAGAGTTTCGAGGCCGATCTGGACCGGCTGAATCAGGTCAAGTACCAGATCAACCTCGTCAGCGCGGAAATGGGTCGGCTGAACATCCGGCGCGACCTGATTCTGGGGGCGCAACAGGACCTGGAAAAGAGCACGGCCCACATCGACCTGCGGCAACTGGAGCAGATCTACCAGCAAGCAACCGACCGGATCGCCGGGATTCAGAAGACTTTTGCCGACCTTTGCGCCTTTCACAATCGGATGATTGCGGAAAAGGTCCGCTTCATCGCCAAGGATCTGCCGCGGTTGGATTCGGAGATCAGGAGCAAGTCGGCGCATTTGAGCCGGCTGTTGCGGGAAGAGGCGGAGCTGTCCATGGCGGTGACCCGGAGCGACTCGTTTGCGGTGCTGGAAAAGCTGATCGCCGAGTTGAACGAGAAGCACCGGCGCAAAGGGGAGTACGAAAGCGTCATCCAGCAGCTCTCCGAGGTGGAGGGGAACCTGAAGTCGCTTGCCAAGAAGCTGGAGACCATTGATGATGAGCTCTTTTCCGAGGAGTTCGAGCTGAAGCTGAAGGATCAAGTCAACAAGTTCAACCGGCACTTTACAGCCATCGCCAAGGAGCTATACGGCGAGCAGTATGCGCTGAAGTACGATACGGTCGTGAACAAAAAGGGGGAGCGGCTCTACAAGTTCAGCGTCTTCGATACCGATATCGCCAACCTCAGCTCCGGCAAAAAGCAGGGGGAGATTTCCTGTTTCGATATCGCCTATACTCTGTTTGCCGATGAAGAGGATATCCCCTGCCTGCACTTTCTGCTGAATGACAAGAAGGAGTTGATGCATGACAATCAACTTCTGAAGATTGCTCAGTTGGTGAACCGGAAGGGGATTCAGTTTGTGGCTTCGATTCTAAAGGATAAGTTGCCGGAGGAGTTGAAAAAGGAAGAGAATTTTGTGGTTAAGTTGTCTCAGGGGGATAAGTTGTTTAGGGTGGAAGAGAGCCTATAGGGGGCAGAGCTACAGGTAAATTCTAGTTTAGGGAGTTCAGGGGACACCATACTCAATTAAATCCAAGAGTTAAGTATGGTGTCCCCTGAACTCTGCCGTTTTCGCCTTTCTGCTGTACAAGCCTCAAATCGTTAAAAACGGGGGACATATGGAAAATCCTGATGAACCCAGCAACGGGCGCGGGGTCAAGTCTTGCCCTGCCACTTTTTGCACTAACTATATAAAAACGGGGGACATATGGAAAATCCTGAAGGACCCAGCGGGGAATTGGTCTTGCGCACTCTCGCCATGCCGGCGGACACCAATCCCAATGGTGATATTTTTGGTGGTTGGGCAATGTCCCAGATGGATAT
>NZ_PKUB01000016.1:0-66299 GCF_002868845.1 Desulfuromonas sp. | reverse complement strand
GGTTTGCTGTTACGGCCAGGTTGAAAAAGTAGGCAACACCTCCATCTCCCTGAAACTCGAGGTCTGGGTAAAGCCAGTAACAAGATCAACCGGCGGCAATCGTTTCAAGGTTACCGAGGCCCGGTTTATCTACGTGGCCATAGACGATCAACATAATAAACGCATGATACACAAGTAGTGCAGAGGCCGGGCCAGGTCTTCAGGGATTCGGGCCAGCAGGGATTCGGGGGGCACAATACCGATTTTAATGTCAACCCCCACAAAGCAGGACAGCCCACAAAGAGTGGGTTGACTTGAGGCACCCAAGGGGGAGCTTGAAGGGTGGGTGTCGAAAGGCAAGCGGCGAAAGCATGTTTTCGTCTCCATCGCCCCATTGACAATTGGGTCAACCTAGGGGGACGTTGTTGATTAGTCGATTAGCCTGACGTGTCACCCGCACCCCTGTATTGCCTCCGAGCGTCCCTGCCTCCAAAACTCTCGCAATTCATGCGATAAGGAAAACAGGTGGATATATTTCTAAACGCGGGGGCGCGGGGTCAAGTCTTGCCCTGCCACTTTTTGCACTAACTATATAAAAACGGGGGACATATGGAAAATCCTGAAGAACCCAGCGGGGAATTGGTCTTGCGCACTCTCGCCATGCCGGCGGACACCAATCCCAATGGTGATATTTTTGGTGGTTGGGCAATGTCCCAGATGGATATCGCCGGTGGTATTCTGGCCAAAGAGATCAGCGGGGGCCGGATCGTAACCGTGGCTGTGGAAGGGATGAAATTCATCAAGCCCATTCAGGTAGGAGACGTGGTTTGCTGTTACGGCCAGGTTGAAAAAGTAGGCAACACCTCCATCTCCCTGAAACTCGAGGTCTGGGTAAAGCCAGTANGGGTAAAGCCAGTAACAAGATCAACCGGCGGCAACCGTTTCAAGGTTACCGAGGCCCGGTTTATCTACGTGGCCATAGACGATCAACATAATAAACGCAGGATACACAAGTAGTGCAGAGGCTGGGGAAATCGGGGGACAACATGGGGAAATCGGGGGACAAAATACCTATTGCCTGCCGAGGTTAGATCGAAACAGTTTGCCCTTTTCGGGGCTAAGGGGGTCGGAGGTTCAAATCCTCTCGCCCCGACCATTTTCCTACAATAGTTTTATCGGCTTCGCAACCCGATCCTGCGAGCGGCCAAAGTCAAATAGAACGCCTCCGGAACCTTTACGGTCCGGAGGCGTTTTTTTTTGTGTTATTTCAAAATCTTGTTGAGGAATTGCCAAGCTTGCAGGGCTGACCCCAAGCGCACAAGCGCACAGAGGATTTGTGGACGTCGATTTCCTTAAAATCGGGAAAGTCCGACAGCCTCCTAGGAAAATAATTTCAGGTGTTAAACATGGGCTAGGGCTGATAGGTCAGTGCCAGGGAGTAAGTGGTGCCGTCCAGAGTCGTTTCACCAGAGATGGCCGGCGCGTATACTGCCTCCACTCCCCAACGAGGGGTCATCTTGTAACCCAGAGCCAGATCGAGCTTGATCAGGTCGAACTGGTTCGGGTTGCTGCGGTTGATGCTGGCGCCGCCTTCACCGTTGTCCATTCCCTTGATCCCATCGAGCTTGGCCCGACCGTAGAGGGATTTGGTGAAATCGCCGCCGACCTCGACCAGGTAGCGCAGTTCATCGGCCGGGGCCTCGTCTCGCCAGCGGTAACCCAGTTCAAAGCCGCAGTAGCCTGGGAAAAGAGTCCACAGGGATTGCCCATAAAGAAGCCGGAATTCGGCATCGTATTGGCCGTTCCCCAAGGGCACCCCCCGCCCGCCTTAGGGCGCCTCGTCGTAGGCTTCCGGGACCTTGACGAGCCCCTGAGCGGCCACCGCCCCGCCCGACCAGCCCAAGAGCCGGTATTTCAACCCCAGATCGATATCCCCGATACCGTTGGACTCCTTGACGATCAAAGCGTCTTCCTGCTCGATATCCTTGTAATAGATGGAAGCGATGGCCGTGAGCCGATCGGTCACCCCGTATTCGACATAGTAATTAACGTTGACTTCGGTGAAGTCGCCCTCGAAGTCCAGGGCCTTATCTTCGCCGTCGGCGTCGAACTCCTCGTCGGCAAAATAATAATTCACGGCGAACCGGTTATAGGCCTTGCCCTGCTCCAGGGTCCAAGCGCCGGCAAAGCAGGTGCTGGCTAACGACAATAAAACCAAAGCAAACAAGCAAGGATAAACTGCTTTTTTCATGACACTTCCTTTCCCTCAATCCATTAGTTCAAGGCTTCAATCAGCAGATTTTCTATCGTTTGGAGGGTGAATCGGGCCATCTCTTCCTTGCTCAAAACCGGCCACAAGGTCTTGTTCTTGGCATTGGCATCCCAAGCCTCTTTCTTGGACAACACGGTGGTTTCGCTGACGTCCTGGAAATTCCGCTGGACGCTATAGACGGGATTTTGCACCTCGATGACATCCGGGGAGGAGGACTTGAAATAGACGCTGATCGGCAAAGAGGCAAAGTGCCAGATGCCGTTATGCATCAAAAATGGGGAGATATAGCCGTCAAAGACCTGCATCTGGTAAACCGTTTCTCCCGACGGCAATCGGTACTCAAGCAGCTTGGCGTCGTCGAACACGTGGAGGATACTGTTCGGCACCAGATGCTCCATCTGTTCACTTTGATTGGCGATCTTCCAGTCGGGGAAATAGGTCTTGACGCCATCGACCTTGAGCCAGCCGTCCTTGATCGCGCTGAAGGTTCCGAAGGCCATGACCCCCTGGAAAATCGCCTCTCCCGGCAACAGGTGGGCATAGTCATCGCTGCCGTTATCCACCTGATAGCCGTGCTGCTCGGCCTCACCCTTGAACATGACGACATTGCCGGCCAGCACTTTGTCCGCCACCTCTCTGGCGCTCAGGCTCCCGGCAGCAACGGCAATCTCAACGATAGGCGTTGCCTCTGCTGAGCCGCTAAACCGCTCCTCGGGATACTGGGGGTCGATCTGAACATCGGGAAAAGCGCCGGCGATGGTATCAACCAGTAGCTTCCGCGCCTCTTCGAGTTTGGAGCGCAGTTCGGATGAGGGTGTCAGGAACTGGGAAAGGTAGTTCAGCGGATCGACGGCGCAGACGTAAACATACTCCTTGCCTTCATAAGTCCCGGGCAAGACGATGAACCGAAAGGGCAGCGCATAAATAGCCCTTTCGTCGATGCCGAGCAGTTCAGCCTCCATCTCGGGAAAGCGGGCTTCCAACAGGCGGACGGCCGCCGTTTCCGCCACCTTGATCAGCCAGTTGCCGTAATTATATTTTGGGATCACACCGTCAACGGTCAGAGGCTTGGCCGAAATGCTGGAGGTCCCGTAGACCTCGCCCCCCTGACTGCCAAGGTAATCGCCCAAGGTCTTGATAACCGCATCCGTCACTGCAATGGTGCTTGTCCCTTCCCCGGCAGCATAGTCCTCTTTGGCGAACCTGGCCACGTCGATGAGATCGGGGGCCTGCTGATAATAATGCAGGGATGGCGGCTGCTTTACTTCGTGGTCCGAACTGCTCAATTCGCCACACCCGCTGACGACTAGAAGTATCACGATAAAAAAACAAGACCCAAGCCTGGCCATAAAAGACCCTCCCGTGAAATAGGTTGAAAAGAAAAAATGGCCAGAGGCGCCTCCCCCAAACCGCTCTGGCACGGTGGGCCCCGCCTCCTCCCCAATGGAACGAACCGGCAAGCCATAAAAAAACAAATCTTAATGCGTAGACCTTATATCCCAGGAGAAACCCTTAAGTCCAATAGTTTTTTCCGATGATTAGATTCGTATGTATCTAAAATAACAATAAAAATCACCCTGGGCCCGAAACGGGGCATTGTATTAAGAATATGGCCTATGCCTGACTTGAATAGTCGAGGGGCGGTCGAGGGGGACGTTGTTGATTAGCCCCGAATTCTACTCTGTTAAAATATATGGGCCTGTTTCTTCCCTCCTCCCGGGAGCAGCCCAAATGGCCGATGATGATCTCAGCAAGTTGAAGATTCCCAAATCAGAAGCTCACTTCGCCCGCTCCCATCGCCGTAGAAAATTCCGATGGCTCCTCATCCCCCTGCTGATACTCCTTGGCGCAGGCCTCTATGCAACCGGCATTTTCGCCCCGGCTGTGGAGGTGGAACTCGCGTCCGTCTCGCTTGTCTTCCCGTCGCAGTCCCTTACCCAGCTTAATGCCAGCGGCTACGTTGTCGCACAGCGAAAGGCCGCTGTGGCCAGCAAGGTCACGGGGCGGCTCGAGTGGCTGGGTGTCGAAGAAGGAAGTCTTGTCAAGGAGGGGCAGGTCATCGCCCGCCTGGAGAATCGCGATACCCTGGCGGCGAAAGACCAGGCAGAGGCCGAACTGCAACGCGCACGCACCGAGATCGCCAGGACCCAAGCCGAGCAGCACGAGGCGCAGGTTAACTTCCGGCGCTTCCAGGAGTTGCTGGCCGACGGCATTATCTCCCGCGCCGAGTTCGACCGGGCCGAGGCGCGCCATCTGCAGGCCGAGGCCACCGTCAAGGCCGCCGAGGCGACGGTGAGCACGGCCAGGGCCGCCCTGAGAGGAGCCGAGGTCGCTCTTGATTACACCCGAATCCGCGCTCCCTTCGACGCCGTGGTTTTAACCAAAAACGCCGACATCGGCGACATCGTTACCCCAATCGGCGCTGCCGCCGAGGCCAAGGCGGCGGTGGTCAATATTGCCGATCTCGATTCCCTGCAGATCGAAGCCGACGTCAGCGAATCGAACCTGGAGAAAGTGCACGTCGGGCAGCCCTGCGAAATCCAACTCGACGCCTTTCCCGAGCGCCGCTTTGCCGGCGCCGTGCATATGATTGTCCCTACCGCCGACCGCACCAAGGCGACGGTGCTGGTCAAGGTGCGCTTTCTCGCAAAAGACCCCAAAATACTCCCGGAAATGAGTGCCCGAGTCGCATTTCTCGAGCGCCCCTTAACCGACAAGGAGCAGCAGCCGCGCACCGCGGTAAGCCGCGCCGCGGTCGTGGAGCGCGACGGCAAGACCCTGGTCTTCAGGGTGGAAGGAGAACGGGCCCAGGCGTCGGAGATGGTCACTGGCGAAGAACTCGGCGATATGGTTGAGGTCCGCAGCGGCCTGCAAGTCGGCGACAAGGTCATTATCCGCCCCCTCGACCGGATCCGGGAAGGCAGCCGTGTCAAGCTGCCGAGGGGATAACATGACGGCTCCCATCCCCGCTATTGTGGAAATCCGCAACCTGTACAAATCCTACCTGCGCGGCAACCAGCGGGTGCCGGTCCTTGAAGACATCACCCTTGACGTTGCCGATGGGGCATTCCTCGCCCTGATGGGCCCCTCGGGGTCGGGCAAAAGCACCCTGCTCAACCTCATCGCCGGCATCGACAGCCCCGACGCGGGTCTGCTGCGAGTCGGCGGGGTGGAAGTCAGCGCCTTTGCCGAGAGGGAACTGGCCGCCTGGCGAGCCGCCCACGTCGGTTTCATCTTCCAGTTCTACAACCTGATCCCGGTACTGACTGCCTTCGAAAACGTCGAACTCCCCCTGCTCCTCACCCCTCTGTCGCGAAAGGAGCGCAGCGAGCACGTCTTGCTGGCCATGCGCCTGGTGAGTCTGGAGGACCGCATGGACCATCGCCCCGGGCAGCTCTCGGGCGGACAGCAACAGCGGGTCGCCATCGCCAGGGCGCTGATCACCGACCCGACCATCCTGGTGGCCGATGAGCCGACGGGGGACCTCGACCGGGAGTCTGCCGAGGAGGTGCTGTCGCTTATGGACAGTCTTAACCGGGAGTTCGGCAAGACGGTCATTATGGTCACCCACGATCCCCGCGCCGCTGAAAAGGCCCATGTCATCCGTCACCTGGAGAAGGGACTGCTCGACAATGTTCCTGCTTAAGCTGATTGTGCGCAACGCTTTTCGCCACAAGCTGCGCAGTACGCTCACGGTCCTTGGCATCGCCGTGGCCATCCTCGCATTCGGCCTGCTGCGCACTCTCATCGGGGCCTGGTACCTGGGGGTCGAGGCCTCCGCGGCCAACCGGTTGGTGACCCGCAACGCAATCTCTCTGGTCTTTTCCCTTCCCCTCTCCTACAAGGACCGAATCAAGCAAGTGGACGGAGTCGAAAAGGTTTCCATCGGCAACTGGTTCGGCGGCATCTACATCGACCGCAAGAACTTCTTCCCCAACTTCGCCGTAGAGCCCGAGAGTTACCTCGAACTCTACCCGGAATTAGTCATTCCCCCTCAGCAAAAAAGCGCCTTTGTGCGCGATCGCCGCGGCGCGGTGGCCGGGGCCAATCTGGCGGAACGCTTCGGATGGCAGGTCGGCGACCAGATCACCCTTCAGGGGACGATCTTTCCCGGCGACTGGGACCTTGTGCTGCGCGGCATCTACCGGGGGCTGCGGCCCAACACCGACCAGACCCAGTTTTTCTTTCACTGGGACTACCTTAACGAAACGATGAAAAAAACCGCGCCGCGCCGCGCCGACCAGGTCGGGTTCTACATGATCGGACTGTCCCACCCGGATCAGGCGGCCGAGGCTTCGGCGGCCATCGACGCGCTGTTCAAGAACTCTTTGGCGGAGACTCTCACCGAGACGGAGAAAGCCTTCCAGCTCAGCTTCGTGGCCATGTCGGGGGCGATCATCACAGCCATCCGAATCGTCTCCATTGTGGTCATCGTCATCATCATGGTGGTCGCTGCCAACACCATGGCGATGACCGCCCGCGAGCGCATCGCCGAGTATGCCACCCTAAAGACCCTCGGCTTCGGCGCTCATCACATCGCCGGGGCGGTTTTCGGCGAATCGATGCTCATCGCCCTCTCTGGCGGTGCGCTGGGGCTGCTCCTGACCTACCCGGCGGCAGCGGAGATCGGCCGGATGCTTGCCCAGTTCATCCCGGTCTTCCGAGTCCCCCCGGAGACGGTCTGGCTCGATCTGGCCGCGGCCGTCACCGTCGGTTTCGTTGCGGGGATTTTCACCACCTGGCGCGGGGCCACCATCAACATCGCCGAAGGATTAAGGAGGATCGGCTGAATGATCCCCTTCTCCTACAGCCTGCGCAATCTCTGGACGCGGCGCCTGACCACCGCCTTGACCGTGGCGGGGATGGCCCTGGTCGTTTTCGTCTTCGCCGCAACCTTGATGCTGGTCGAGGGGCTGCAGCAGACCTTGGTCGATACCGGCTCGCCGGAAAACGTGGTGCTGATCCGCAAGGGCTCGGAGACCGAAGTGCAAAGCGGCATCGACCGCGATGCGGCAGCGATCCTTGCCAGCCAGCCCGAGGTGGCGATCGGAGGCGACAGCCAGCCCCTGCTGGCCCGCGAGTCGGTGGTCCTCATCAACCTGGACAAACGCGGCAGCGACCAGGAGGCCAATGTGATCATCCGGGGCATCGGTCCGGCGTCCCTCACCCTGCGCCCACAGGCGCGTCTGGCCGAGGGGCGCATGCCGCGGCCGGGGGCGGCCGAGATCGTCACGGGATCGAGTATCGCCCGGCGCTTTCGCGGCGCCGCCCTGGGAGAGAACCTGCGTTTCGGCATGCGCGACTGGCAGGTCGTGGGGGTTTTCGACGCCGGAGCTACCGGCTTCAACTCTGAGATCTGGGGGGATGTCGATCAGCTGATGCAGGCCTTCCGCCGCACGGTCTACTCCTCGGTGGTCTTTCGCCTGCGTGACCCCGGTGCCTTCGCTCGTTACAAAGAGCGTATCGAGACCGACCCGCGCCTGACAGTAGAAGTCAAGCGGGAGATCACATTCTACGCCGATCAGTCGGAGGCGATGGGAACGTTCCTTCGCATCCTCGGCACGACGCTGACCCTGATCTTTTCGATCGGCGCGGTTATCGGCGCCATGATCACCATGTACGCCGCTGTAGCCGGCCGCATCACCGAGATCGGCACCTTGCGGGCCCTGGGCTTCGGGCGCGGCAGCATCTTGATCGCCTTTATCGCCGAGTCACTGCTTCTCGGCCTGCTCGGCGGCCTGGTCGGGCTCTTTTTCGCCTCCTTCATGCAACTGATCACCATTTCCACCATGAATTGGCAGACCTTCTCCGAACTCGCCTTCGGCTTCTCCCTGACCCCCGGCATCGCAATCAAATGCCTCGCCTTCGCCCTGGTCATGGGACTGTCTTGCGGGCTCCTTCCCGCGAGGCGAGCGGCACGCATGGAGTTGGTCGAAGCACTGCGCGACGGCTGAATTCCTGGAGGGGCGTGAGGAGGGCGAGAGGGACGTTTTTCTCTAATTTTCTATTTCGGAATGAATGTGAAATGTGTAGACGCGACCCCTTTGCCATAGAGACTCAAGAAAACGTCGGATTTGTTTTTTGGTCAGGAGCACCCCGCTTAGTTGTTTATCCCCCGAGACCAGGGCAGGAAACAGGGGGGTCAGGAGGGGATGTTGTTGATTAGTCGATTAGCCTGTCAGGTGTCACCGGCAGCCCCTGTATTACCTACGAGCCCTCCAGCCCCCAAAACTCTCGCAATCCATACGCAAAGGGAAACCCGTGGATATATTTCTAAATGCCGCAATTGAGGAAGCGAAAAAGGGCATGGCCGAAGGAGGCGTTCCCATCGGTTCGGTCCTGGTCGTTGATGGCCGCATCGTAGGGCGCGGGCACAACCAGCGTGTACAAAAAGGGAGTGCGGTCCTGCACGCGGAAATGGCTTGCCTGGAGGATGCTGGACGCCTTAAGGCCGCTGACTATGGCCGGGCCACCTTGTACTCGACCTTGTCTCCCTGCGACATGTGCAGCGGAGCGGTCCTTCTCTACGGGATACCGAAGGTTGTGGTCGGGGAGAATCGGACTTTTCGCGGGCCGGAAGATTATTTGAGATCGCGGGGCGTAGACGTGGTCCTTGCCGACAACGACGAGTGCCGGCGAATGATGGCGGCGTTTATCGAGAACCAACCCGATCTGTGGTATGAAGATATTTGTGAGTAGGGGCACCCCGGGGGGATGTTGTTGATTCGTCGATTGGCCCGGCACCATCAGGCCCCCAGCTTTTGGGCAGCAAGAAGCCCCGCAACGTGAAGGGGGGCAGGCTTTCACAGTTTGACATCTGAAAACAATTGTTCTGCCCCGAATTTCTTCCCAGACCCTTTTTCGACCCGGACAAACAAAAAGCCCCGGATGCCAAAAGCATCCGGGGCTTCATTTTTTCATCTTCTCCTTCTCACTTCTTCCGGCATTTCTGCTCGATGTGGGCCACGGCCGCTTCGAGCTCGCCGCCGTCCGCTCCCTTCCCCCCGGCGCCGCCGCCGTTGAGGCGCCTGATCAGCTCGTTGATCTCCAGCCCGAGATGCTTGTAGTGGTACGCTCTCTCGCCGATGCGGAAAAGGCGTTCCGCGAGCGTCTGGGAGATTGTTTCCGCCTCCAGGGCCTGCTCCGTTGCCAAGCGAAGTCTTTCGAACATTACCGCTCCTCTTTCGATAGGTTGGACGTTTATGCCCCGAAGGGCCTCGGATGGGGAATCCCCCTCATGTCAGGTCGGCGTGGTACTCCTGCAGGCTGCGCACCGCGCCCTTGCCCTGCTGGCAGGCTGCGATCCCCTTCGCCGCGGCGATGGCGGCGGCGGTGGTGGTGATGTAGGGGACCTTGTGCTTGATGGCCGCCTTGCGGATGTAGGAGTCGTCGTGGGCGCTTTTGCGGCCGATGGGGGTGTTGACCACCAGCTGGATCTGGCCGTTCTTGATGGCGTCGGCGATGTTGGGGCGACCCTCGTGCATCTTGAGGATCGCCTCGGCGGCGACGCCGTGCTCGAGGAGGTAGGCGCAGGTCCCCTTGGTCGCCCGGATGGTGAAGCCGAGATCGGCAAAGCGGCGGGCCGCCTCCAGGGCCCCGGCGCGGTCGTGCTCGGCGACGGTGATCAGCACCGTCCCCTCCCGGGGGAGGATGGCGCCGGCCCCTTCCTGGGCCTTGAAAAAGGCCATGCCGTAGTTGTCGGCCAGGCCCAGGACCTCGCCGGTGGAGCGCATCTCGGGGCCGAGGACCGGGTCGACCTCGGGGAACATGTTGAAGGGGAAGACCGCCTCCTTGACCCCGAAGTGGGGGACGGGGCGGCGCTGCAGGTCCAGGTCGGCGAGCTTCTTGCCGAGCATGAGCCCGACGGCGATGCGCGGCATGGGGATGTTGCAGACCTTGGAGACCAGCGGGACAGTGCGGCTGGCGCGGGGGTTGGCCTCGAGGATGTAGACGCGGTCGCCGGCGATGGCGTACTGGATGTTCATCAGCCCGACCACCCCCATCTCCACGGCGATCTCGCGGGTGTATTCCTCGATGGTGTCGATGTGCCTCTGCGGGATGGAGACCGGGGGGATGACGCAGGCCGAGTCGCCCGAGTGGACCCCCGCCAGTTCGATGTGCTCCATGACCGCCGGGACGAAGGCATCGACACCGTCGGAGATGGCGTCGGCCTCGGCCTCGATGGCGTTCTGCAGGAAGCAGTCGATGAGGATGGGCCGCTCGGGGGTGACGTCGACGGCCTTGGCGAGGTACTCGCGCAGCATCGCCTCGTCGTGGACGACCTCCATGGCCCGGCCCCCGAGGACGTAGCTGGGGCGCACCATCAGCGGGTAGCCGATGCGCCCGGCGATCTCCACCGCCTGCTCCAGGGTGCTGGCCATTCCCGACTCGGGCTGGGGGATGCCCAGTTTCTGCATCATGGCGTTGAACTGCTCGCGGTCCTCGGCCAGGTCGATGGTCGCGGGAGAGGTGCCGATGATTCTGACCCCGGCGGCCTGAAGCTCGGCGGCGATGTTCAGCGGCGTCTGGCCGCCGAACTGCACAACCACCCCTTCGGGCTTCTCCTTGGCGTAGATGGAGAGGACGTCCTCGACGGTGAGGGGCTCGAAGTAGAGCTTGTCCGAGGTGTCGTAGTCGGTGGAGACGGTCTCGGGGTTGCAGTTGACCATGATCGTCTCGTAGCCCGCTTCGCGCAGGGCGAAGGCGGTGTGGACGCAGCAGTAGTCGAATTCGATCCCCTGGCCGATGCGGTTGGGGCCGCCGCCGAGGACCATGATCTTTCTCTTGTCGCTGACGGCGACCTGGTCCGGGGCGTTGTAGGTGGAGAAGTAGTAGGCGGCGTCCTCCACGCCGCTCACCGGGACCGGTTCCCAGGCTTCGGCGACGCCGAGGGCGAGGCGCCGCTCGCGGACGGCGGCCTCGTCGATGGCGAGGATCTGCGCCAGGTACTTGTCGGCGAAGCCGTCCCGCTTGGCCTGGGCCAGCAGTTCGTCCGGCGGCAGCTGCCCCTTGTGCTCCAGGATCCGTTCCTCGAGTTGCACCAGCTCCCGCATCTGCTCCAGGAACCAGGCCTTGATGTGGGTTTTAAGGTGCAGCGCCTCGACGGTCGCCCCCTTGCGAAGCGCCTCGTAGAGGACGAAGTGACGCTCGCTCGAGGGCTCGGCGAGGAGGTCCATCAGCTCATCGAGGCTCCTGCGGTTGAAGTCGGCCGCGAAGCCGAGTCCGTGGCGGCCGTTCTCCAGGGAGCGGATCGCCTTCTGCATCGCCTCCTTGTAGTTCTTGCCGATGCTCATGACCTCGCCGACGGCGCGCATCTGGGTGCCGAGCTTGTCCTCGACACCCTTGAACTTTTCAAACGCCCAGCGGGCGAACTTGACCACCACGTAGTCGCCGCTCGGGGTGTACTTCTCCAGGGTGCCGTCGCGCCAGTAGGGGATCTCGTCGAGGGTCAGGCCGGCGGCGAGCTTGGCGGAGACCAGGGCGATGGGAAAGCCGGTCGCCTTGCTGGCCAGGGCCGAGGAGCGGCTGGTGCGGGGGTTGATCTCGATGACCACGACCCGGCCGGTCTTCGGGTCGTGGGCGAACTGGACGTTGGTGCCGCCGATGACCTCGATGGCGTCGACGATGTCGTAGGCGTACTTCTGCAGGCGCGCCTGCAGTTCGTCGCTGATGGTGAGCATCGGCGCGGTGCAGTAGGAGTCGCCGGTGTGCACCCCCATGGCGTCGACGTTCTCGATATAGCAGACGGTGATCTTCTGGTTCTTGGCGTCGCGGACCACCTCCAGCTCCAGCTCCTCCCAGCCGAGGACCGACTCCTCGACCAGGATCTGGCTCACCGGGCTGGCGGCCAGGCCGCGGGTGGCGATGGTCTCGAACTCCTCCAGGTTGTAGGCGAAGCCGCCGCCGGTCCCCCCCATGGTGTAGGCGGGGCGGATGACGACCGGCAGGCCGATGCGCTCGAGGATCTCCCCGGCCTCCTCCATGCTCGTGGCGATCTCGCTGCGGGCGGTCTCGATTCCCAGCCGGGTCATTGTCTCCTTGAAGGTCTCCCGGTCCTCGCCCCGCTTGATGGCGTCGAGGTTGACCCCGATCACCCGCACGCCGTAACGGTCGAGAATCCCCGCCTCCGCCAGGGCGGTGGAGAGGTTCAGGCCGGTCTGGCCGCCGAGGTTAGGCAGCAGGGCGTCGGGGCGTTCCTGGGCGATGATCTCGGTGAGTCGCTCGACGTTGAGGGGCTCGATGTAGGTGACGTCGGCCATGCCGGGATCGGTCATGATCGTGGCCGGATTGGAGTTGACCAGCACGATCTGGTAGCCGAGTTCGCGCAGGGCCTTGCAGGCCTGGGTTCCGGAGTAGTCGAATTCGCAGGCCTGGCCGATGACGATCGGGCCGGAGCCGATGATAAGAACCTTTTTTACGTCGTCCCGTCTGGGCATACACGTCTCCCTTGCAATAAATTTAACCACTGGCCAAGTGGCCGCATCCACTATCGCAAATATCGGGGCGTCCCGCAAGGGTTATGGGTATAATTTAGGCAAGCCAGGCGTAGAAAAAGGGCAGAGTGTGGAGGGGGCCGCTTGGGAGATAGGGGGCTGGGAGCTGAGGGGAAATGGTGCCCAATAAGTAGTCATGAGGGGGGGCTGCCCTAATGCCTGTTGGAATAAAACGGGGGCTGCGATACAGTATGGCTACTATGAAAGACAAGGTCAGCGCGGCCGCTCTCTCCGCAATTGCCCTCTTCAACGCCCTGTGCGTCTATCTCGTGTTCAAGAGCGGCATGAGGGAGGTCTACATGGAGAACGGCCTCGTCGAAAATGCGCAGGCCGTTCTCCTGGTGATCAGCGGTGTCGCCTTCCTGGTCGCCCTGGCCAGGGCCAGGGGCGGACACCGCTTCGTGCTCCTGGGCTTTATCCTTCTCTGCGTGAGCTTTCTGCTCCGTGAGCTGGACGTGGAGAAGTTCGACCTTCCGAGGGTGTTGATCCATGTCGGAAGCGGCGTCGGCCGCAACGTCATCGTGTCTCTGGCCTGGGCCGCCCTGGCCCTTTACATGGTGCGCCATTTCCGGCTCTGCATGGAGATGCTCCGGTACTGGCTGTTGTCAAAGACCGGGGCGTTCCTCCTGGCCGGCGGGGTCCTGCTGCTTTTGGGCGCCATGTTCGACCGGGGACTGGCCAGTTCGGGCTACGGCAGGTTCTATGAGGAGATGCTGGAGCTGAATGGTTACGGTGCCATTCTGCTGGGGGCGCTCTTCTCCCGGGCGCGTTTGCGGAAGAGTGGGGAATGGTAGACCCCATGGGGACGTCGTTGATTGGTCGATGAGCCTGACAGGGGCCGCAGCAAACCCTGCATCATCTTCAGAAACGCCACCCCTGAGCGCGTATTCAAGAGCCAGGGCTTTCCATGGCGCCTCTGCGGCGCAGCAAGCCCTGGCCTCTTTTTTTTCCCTCATCGGCAATGACTGCAGGTTAGGCAAAATGCATGGTGCGGATTTTCGAAGCGGCCGAGGTCCCGGTTTTCTGATTTGTACCCTCAGCGCAATTGACAGTCGTGCCGCAATCGACTACTGTTCCGAACAAGTCCCTGTTTGACCGTCTTTTTTCGCAACAGGTCATTTCTCCCTCCAAGCCGATCCGGCGCAACCGCATCGCTTTACATAAAGGATTTTGACCCATGTCTTTTGAATCCCTTGGCCTGCGCGCCGAACTGCTGAGCGCGATCGCCACGCAGGGCTATGTCACTCCGACTCCCATCCAGACCGAGGCGATCCCGGTCGTATTCGCAGGCGGCGATCTGCTGGCGGGCGCCCAGACCGGCACAGGCAAGACGGCGGCTTTCGCCCTGCCAATCGTGCAGATGCTTTGTGAAAACACCCCGCAGAAAAAACGCCGCCGCCCGCGCGCGCTGGTTCTGGTGCCGACCCGCGAACTGGCGGCCCAGGTCAGCGAGCAGATGCAAAATTACGGTCGGCGCCTGTCGCTGCGCTCAACCATGATCTACGGCGGGGTGAACATCCAGGCTCAGATCGAACGGCTGAAGCGGGGCATCGATATCGTGGTGGCGACCCCGGGGCGGCTGCTCGACCACGCCGCACGGGGAACGATCAAGCTTTCCGAGATCGAGTTCCTGGTGCTGGACGAAGCCGACCGGATGCTCGATCTGTGGTTTATCGACGACATCCTCGAGGTGGCGGAATACCTTCCGGAAGAGCGCCAGACCCTGCTCTTTTCGGCCACCTATTCGCAAAGCATCAAGCAGTTGGCCGACGAACTCCTCGATCAGCCGAAGCGGGTCGAGGTGGAACGGCGCAATATCGCCGCCGATGACGTGAGCCAGGCGGTCTATCCGGTCGAACGCAGCCGCAAGCGGGAAATGATTTCGCACCTGATCCGCAAGGGGGAATGGAGCCAGGTCCTGGTCTTCGCCCGCACCCGCTACAGCGCCGACAAGCTGACCGCCGAACTGCTCTTCGACGGAATCAACACCGCCGCCATCCACAGCAACAAGAGCCAGTCGCTGCGGACGCGGACCCTCAAGGAGTTCAAGCAGGGGGAGCTTCGGGTGCTGGTCGCCACCGATGTCGCGGCGCGCGGACTCGACATCGCGCACCTGCCGCACGTGGTGAACTATGAGCTGCCTGATGTGCCTGAAGACTATGTCCACCGGATCGGCCGCACCGGCCGGGCCGGAGAAGCCGGGAGGGCCCTCTCGCTGGTCTGTCCCGCCGAGAAGCCGAAGCTGGAGGCGATCGAAAGGCTGCTCGAGGTTGCCATCCCCCGGGAAACGATTGCGGAATTTCCATCGGTTGCGATCAAGCGGGGGATGGTGGTGAAGCCGCGCAAAGCGTCCAGCGGCCCGGCCCGGCCCAAGAAGGCCGAGGCCAAGCCAAAGAATGCCGCGGCCAAACCGAAAAAGCAAAAGTCGACCAAGACCAGAACCGGCGGGCGGAAAAAAACAGCGACCCCGCGCCCCGCCGCCCCGAAAACCGGTCGCCGGGGGAGTCGGTCGTAATTGCTCCGCAAAGCCTGAGAGCTTTTGACCTCAACGCCTGCCCCCCCTGTCGGACTTCAGAAGTCGCCCTATGACAAAATCCCGCATGTTGCTCCTGCTGGCGCTCTTGTCCGCCTTTCCGCCGCTGGCCACCGATATGTACCTGCCGGCCATCCCGTTGCTCCAGCAGCGCTGGGGCGAGCCCCTGACGGTGATCAACCTGACCCTGGTCGGGTTTTTCGTCAGCTACTGTGTCTTTCTGCTGATCTACGGGCCGGTGTCGGACCGCTTCGGGCGGCGGCGCCCGCTCTTGGCCGGGATCGGTCTTTTTATCTTCGCCTCACTGCTGTGCGCCCTCTCCGGCAGCGTCGGCGCGCTGATTGTCTCAAGGGTTCTGCAGGCGGCAGGGGCCGCAGCCGCGGCGGCCCTGGCGATGGCGATCAGCAAGGACGTCTTCCGGCACGATGAGCGGGCGCGCATCCTGGCCTGGATCGGGGTGATCATGGCGCTCGCCCCCGCTGTGGCCCCCATCGTCGGCGGCTGGATCATGATCTGGTTCTCCTGGCGGTGGATCTTCGTCGCCCAGGCGGCGATCGCCGCGGTCGCCTGGGTCGGGGTGCTGCGGATGCCCGAGACGCTTCAGGCCCCCTCGTCAACGGGCGTGCTGGAGACGGCCGGGATCTACCTGCAGCTCTTCCGCAACCGGCGGTACCTCGGTTTCGCCCTGATGGTGTCGATGGTGGTGTTCCCCCATTTCGCCTTTATCGCCGGCTCGGCCGATATCTACATCACCCGCCTCGGCCTCTCCGAGCAGACCTTCGGCTACCTTTTCGCCATCAACGCCATCGCCTTCATGGGCGGCTCCCTCCTCTGCACGCGCCTGCTGCACCGGATCGGCCCGAGGAAGGTGATGACCGTGGGGTTCGCCGGGCTGCTGGCCGGCGGCGTGATCATGCTGCTGCGGATCTTCCCCGGTCCCTGGGGGCTCGCCCTCCCCATGTCGGTCGTCACCTTCTCCCTCGGTTTGAGCCGCCCCCCGAGCAACAACCTCGTCCTTGAGCAGGTCGACCGCCATGCAGGCGCCGCCTCCTCGCTGCTGGTCTTTATCTTCTTCATGCTCGGCGCCTTCTCCATGTGGCTCATCTCCCTCGACTGGGGGGACAAGATCGGGGTGATCGGGATCCTCGCCACGGCGGTCGGCGCCGTGATGCTGTCGATCTGGCTGTTGCTGCCGTCCGAATGGAAGTGCGAAAGGGGCCGTCGCCAGGCTGTTGGGTGAACATCTCGAGCTGAAGGGATAGTTTTTAGCCGGAGAGTCCCCGTCATGGCCGCCGGTCAGCGTTCGGCAGCGTCCACGGACCTCCAGTTTTCTCAAAAAAAGCCCCGCCGGTCAGCGGGGCTTTTTCAACTCTGGGCAGGACGGGAAAGGGGGAAGGTGTTTTCCATAGGTCGCCCGGAGATCACCCGGATCGACGCCTGCTGTTTCCGCTCGTTCGCCGCGTCGAGCGAAGGGCCGCGGCCGCATCGGGGTGTTATCCGGAAAGGTCCGGCCATGCAGGAGGCAGGCGCCCGGGCGTCGTTCAGGCGATCACGTTGAGGGTTTGTCCCGGCGGTGCATGGCGGGGGGGCTCGGGAGGTTTTCCGTCCGGCTCCCCGCCCATGGAGTCCCCGGGTTTTTCGCCCTACTCCGGGGCCGATGCCGCCTGGTCTTCGGCGGTCCCTTCGGCCTCTCCAACGCCCTTGGCCAGCTCGGCCTGGGCCTCCATGGCCATTTGCGTGGCCTTGGCCGCAATCGCCCGGTCGGCCCCCGAAGGCTGGGCCGGCGCCAGGGCCGCCGCGCGCAATTGCTGGGATTTCTGCAGGGTTGCCTGGGGGTCGCCGGCGATTTTCGAGGTGTTCATCTGGACCTCGCCGCCGACGGCGTAATTGCGACCGTCCGCCCCCTTTTCATAGGTGTACGAGGGAGACCCCGCGTACTGCCCGCCGACAGCCGCATGGGCCGCCTCGTGGGCCCGCACCTCGCGGTCCCGGTCGGCCAGCTTCTGGAGCTCCTGCGCCTCCAGGCTGAGGCTGACCTTGTCCCGGGCAAAGTTGCCGCCTTTGCTGGCCTCTTCCGGGGCTGCTTTGTCGGCCTGCGAGCGGTCCTGGCCCTCAAGGTGACCTTCTGCGGCACCTGGGCCGATGTGAGCTGCGGCCAGGGAAGGGTGTCCCGGAGTGCTTTCCGATGTGGGGATTGCTCGAATTTCCATTGCTCAGCCGCCTGCGGGAAAGGGTTGACGGTTCCTGCCCCTTTGTCGAAATGCACAGATTATGCCGCGGGAGCCAGAGAGCGATCGGTCCCGGGGGACCGGCACCGCAGGTGCCTGTCCCCTTTGGATGGCCCTTGTGGGCAAGGAGGTGGCGGTCAATGAACGGTTTTTCGGTTTGAGTGGGACCGGTCCCGTTTGGAAGGCCCTACTCCCAGAACCTCCACCACTTGCGGCTCTTCTGCCGGCTCTTCTGGCCCTGCTCGGAACCCTTGCCGAGTTCCTTCTGCTCCTGCTCCATCTTTTTTTGGTACTGCTTCTCCCGGCCCGGCGGGGTGTGCTCGCCCTGGTGCTCGTGTTCCATTTCGCGCTTTCGCTCGTGGGTCATCTCTTCGTCCCCCTCGCGAATGCGCTCCTCCTCCCGCTCGCGCCAGCGCTCCAGCGCTTTCTCCTCGGCCTTCTCCGGCTTCGACTCCCAGCCTTTCATCTTCTGTTCGCTCTGCTTGCCGTAGCCCTGGCCCTGACCCTGACCGGACTTGGCCGGTGCCGGGGCGGCGAGGGCGAAGGTCGTCGCGGCGGCGACGCTGGCGATGATTCCGAAAGCCCTGGATACTGTTTTCATGGTCTGCCTCCTCGTTGGGATTGTCGGTCTGGTCAAAGCCTACCACCACGGGCGACCGGCGCAAGGGTCCGGAAATGTTGCCACGGCGGTTCGAATCGGCTAGACTTCGGGGGGCTTTCTATGGAGGCATTCCATGGGCTTTACCCGAGTTCTCCAGGTCCTGCCGGCCCTCTTCTTCGTGCTCCGCCTGCGGCACGGCAGGGTTGCGGCGGCCTGTCTTGTGACCTGCGTAAATTGCTGTCATAATTGCTCTGCCGAGCAGTTTCCCGGCAATCCGAAAAACCTTTCACCTGAAGACGGGAAAATGCCATGCCGAACGACAACAGTAACCTGAGGCGCGGCCGGGTGCCGGTCAGGGAGGCGGTGGCCGCCGCGGAGCCATCCGCCGGCATCTGCGTCAAGGGTTGGGTGCGCACCCTGAGGCGCGGCAAGGGAGTGGCCTTCGCGGCCCTCAACGACGGCTCCTGCTTCGCCTCCCTGCAGGTGGTCCTCGACGCCGGGCTGCCCGGGTTCGAGGAGCTGTGCCGGGCCGGCACCGGGGCCTGCCTGTCGGTGACCGGAGACCTCGTGGAGTCCCCCGCCTCGGGGCAGAGCTGGGAGCTTCAGGCCAAAGAGGTGAAGGTCCTCGGGGAGGGCGGCGGGGACTATCCCCTGCAGAAGAAACGCCACGGCTTCGAGTACCTGCGCTCCATCGCCCACCTGCGGCCGCGCTCCAACACCTTCGGCGCGGTCTTCCGGGTGCGCAGCGCCCTGGCCTACGCCGTCCACCGCTTCTTCCGGGAACGGGGCTTTCTCCACGTGCACACCCCCATCGTCACA
This sequence comes from Desulfuromonas sp., assembly GCF_002868845.1. Taxonomy (NCBI): domain Bacteria; kingdom Pseudomonadati; phylum Thermodesulfobacteriota; class Desulfuromonadia; order Desulfuromonadales; family Desulfuromonadaceae; genus Desulfuromonas; species Desulfuromonas sp. The sequence goes on along the minus strand of NZ_PKUB01000016.1, from coordinate 47,374 downwards.
GCCAATGACTGCGAGGGGGCCGGGGAGATGTTCCGCGTCACCACCCTCGATCCTGTTCGTCCGCCGATGGTGGAGGGGGGGTGGACTGGACCCGGGACTTCTTCGGAGAGAGGACCGGCCTCACGGTCAGCGGCCAGCTGCAGGGGGAACTCTTCGCGACGGCTTTTTCTGACATCTACACCTTCGGCCCCACCTTCCGCGCCGAGAACAGCAACACCAGCCGCCACGTCGCCGAGTTCTGGATGATCGAGCCGGAGATCGCCTTCGCCGACCTCGCCGACGACTGCCGGCTGGCCGAGGAGTTCCTGCGCTACCTCGTTTCCTACGCTTTGGAGGAGTGCGGGGATGACCTGGCGTTTTTCAACGACCGTATCGAGAAAGGGCTTCTCGACAAGCTGGAGCGTCTGGCGGGGGCGACCTTCGAGACGATGACCTACACCGAGGCGGTCACCGCCCTGCAGAAATCGGGGCAGAGCTTCGAGTACCCCGTCGAATGGGGGGCCGACCTGCAGTCCGAGCACGAGCGCTACTTGACGGAAAAGGTCATAGGCGGGCCGGTTTTTGTCACCGACTACCCGGCGGCGATCAAGGCCTTTTACATGCGCCTCAACGACGACGGCAAGACGGTGGCGGCCACCGACCTGCTCGTTCCGAGGGTGGGGGAGATCATCGGCGGCAGCCAGCGCGAGGAGCGCCTCGACGTCCTTCAGGCGCGGATGAAGGGCTGCGGCATCGCCCCGGAGAGCCTCGACTGGTACCTCGACATCCGGCGCTGGGGGAGCTGCCCCCACGCCGGTTTCGGACTCGGCTTCGAGCGCTTCCTCATGTACGTGACGGGGATGGAGAACATCCGCGACGTCATTCCCTTTCCGCGCACCCCGGGGCACGCCCGCTTCTAGTCGGGATCGGCGGAGAAGGTGAGGCGGGACAAAAGGGAGATCGGAAAATTAATGGAAAGCATGAAAAAAGGCGGGACCGAATCGGTCCCGCCTTTTTTCATGCAGAGATTTCAAGCCCTTTCGCCTCAGCGTACGTCAATCCGCTTGTTGTTCCGGTAGATGTAGACGCCGTCGAGCCAGACTCCCGGGTCGATGTCAAGGTCATCCGACTGGGCCACGACCAGCTGCACGTCGGGGACCTTGGAGAGGGTCATGCGCAGCCAGAACTCCTCGTTGGTGCCCATGTCGTCGGGGGAGTCGAAGGCGTCGGCCTTGTTGCCCACCAGGCGCTCGAAGATGGTGCCGTTGTAGTCCAGGGGCGAAAAGGTGTTGAGGTCAAAGGCCGGCGCCGAGACCTTCATGGGATACCAGCCTTCGTCGAGGTAGAAGGAGATGAAGGCGTTGTAGATCGACCTTCCCTCGATGATGGCCCCGGCGATGAAGGCCTTCTCCCGGTAGGTCCTGAAGGTCGGGATGGCGATCGAGGCGAGGATGCCGATGATGGCCACCACGATGAGCAGTTCGAGGAGGGTGAAGCCTCTTTGTCGGTTTCGGGTCGGTCTCATGGGGGATGGCATTTGCAAAATTTAAGCCAAGATGATGTATTGTGCGGAGGGCCTGCGCCGTGGCGCGCAGGCGGAACCGGGGAAGGGCTAGAAACTCGGCAGGGGCGAGAATGTCGGGGGGACGGGCGCGGCAGCGACGGCGGGCTGGGGCCGGATGTTCCACTCGGGGGAGCAGTGGCCGGCATTCAGGGCCCGGACCAGGTCTCCGCGGCTGCGGACCGGCCTGTTGAAGCGGGTCACCACCCGGCCGAGCTCCTCGATGGTGTGGGCATCGCTGCCGCCGCACTCCCGGACCGCGAAACTCTTCTTCCAGGCCTGCACCCGGCGGTTCTCGTCGTCGCTGTTGCGGCCGTTGATGCCCTCGACGAGGCGGCACAGGCTTTCCCGGACCAGGTGCTCCCCGGTGGGGCGGCCCTTCCTGAAGGGATGGGCGGCCACCGCGGCGCCGCCCTGTTCGCGGACCAGATCTAGCAGGTGGGGTGCGGGCAGGCCGGTTTCGAGGTTCTCGAAGGGGCCGAACAGAAGGAAATCCCCCTCGGGGGTCTCGTACTCCATGCCGAAGATGACGCAGAGCCCGTCGTCCTGGATGCCCTCCTCGATCTGCTCCCGGACCGCCATGGTGTCGTGGTCGGTGATGCACACCCCGTCCAGACGCCGGGAGCGGGCGTGCGCGAGGATGTCGGCGATATCGAGATCGCTGCAGGGCGAGAGGGATGTGTGGACGTGGAGGTCGAAGCGCATGAAGGGCTCTTCCGATGGGGTTCTGTCAGGCCGGCTATTAATGTAGCGGAAGGGGGAGTGAATTACCAATACAAAATATAGATAAAACAGGCTGTTGACATAGGTTTTCTCGATGTTTGGCTGAAAGCAAAGTGATTCCGTTGTTTTAACTGCCGGGCCTTGTCCCTGTCCTTTGGGCGAGGCCGGAGGGCTTGCGCTGCCGCCCTCCGGCCCATGCCCGGGGGAGAGCTACAGAGCCACTTCGAAACCGGCGTTTTTCCAGTCGGAGAAGAGGGCCTGGCGATACTTCTTGTAGCCGAGATTCATGACCTTGCGGTAGGCCTTGTTGCTCCGGCCGCCGCCGTTGCAGTAGACGACGATGGTCTTCTTTTTGTCGAGGGTGCCGGACTGGGCGGCGAAGGTGGCCACGGGGATGTTGACGGCCCCGGGGATGTGGCCCAGTGCGAACTCCTCGGTGTCCCTGACGTCCACGAGGGTGAAGTCGTCCCTGTCCGAGGCGATCCACGCATTCAACTCCTCGGGGGCGATGATGTCGGCCTCGATCGGTTTTTCGTAGTCGGGGCCTTTGATCAGAGGAAATTCGACCTCCTCCCAGACCGGCATCCCCTCGGCGTAGACGTGGACGTTGGTGTAGCCCAGGGCGAGGGCTTTGGCGGCCGCCTTCTTGCTCTTGCCGCATTTGACGCCGTTGCAGTAGAAGATCAGCTGCGTGGCCCGGCTCTCCGGTAGGAGGTGGGCATGCTCGTCGAATTTCTTTTCAGGGACGTTGATGGCTCCCGGGATATGAACCTCCGCGTATTCTCCGGGGTTCCGGGCGTCGATGATCAGGAAGCCGTTCCCCCCGCTGTCGAAGAGGGCCTTGAGTTGGCTGGTGTAGATGATTTGGTAGCCCGGGTCTTTCTGGTCGCCGGCCTGGGCCTGCAGGGCCAGGGCGAAAAAGAGGGTCAACAGGACGAGGACGAGGGTGGTCTGTTTTTTGTGCGGCATGAACGCCTCCATCAGAAAAGGGGGTGGAAAGGGCNCGGTTTGTCCAACAAGTAATATAGATAGGTTTTGTTGGTTGTATAGTTTTGTCCGATGCTTAAAAAGGCAGGGCCGCCAGCCCGGGGCTGCCTCGTTGCCTCAGCGTTCGAAAGGAGGTCCTGGCGGACGGAAAAAGCGGTCGAGAAGGAGGCCGCTGAGGAGGCGGGGGGACGGAGAAGGCCTCAGCTTTCCCGGGAAGGCGTCTCTATGGCCGCATGGCTGGGAGGGCGATCCGGGGCCTTTTCTTTCCTGCGGGCTTTGTAGATTTTTAAAAGGACCGGGATCAGGGAGACCAGGACCATCAGCGCCAGGCCCACAAGGAAGGTGACCGAGATTTCGCCTCGGAGGACGTCGAGGAGAGAGCTGGAAAAGACGATAAAGGCGATGCACCCGGGCAGCATGAAGACGAAAGTGGCGAGGGCATAATGGCTGAATTTGACCCGGCTCAGGCCGAAGGCGTAGTTGAGCAGGTTGAAGGGAAAGAGGGGGATCAGCCGGGTGAAGGCGACCATCTTCCAGCCGTGCTTCTCCACCTGGGCGTCGAGGTGCCGCCAGCGGGGGCTCTTCAGCTTGGCCTCGATCCAGTCCCGGGCCAGGTAGCGGGAGACGAGAAACGCGCCGCAGGCCCCCACGGTGGCCGAGGCGATGGTGTAGATGACTCCCCAGAAGGGGCCGAAGAGGATCCCGCCGACAATCGATATCGGCAGTCCGGGCAGAAAGAGGGCGGGCGCCACGGCGTAGATAGCCATGTAGATGACCGGCGCCAGAAGCCCGTATCCCTCGATGAGGGCTCTCAGCTTCTCCTGCTCCAGGTATTGTGTGGCGCCGGTGGCCCGGACGGCAAGGACGGCGCCGATGATGAATGCCAGCACAGCCAGCTTTTTAAAAAGGGCTCCCCCTTCCTCTTCGCCGGCGGTAAAGGCGCGCTCCCGGGTGACGGCGGCGGCGACCTTCTGGCGCAGGTGCTTTTTCAGCTTGAGCCGGTTGAGGTAGGTGAAGGGGGCCTTCGAGACCTTTTCCCGCCCCTCCATGGCGGCCTTCGGCTCGAAGACGATGTCGAGGATGTGGCTGGTCGGGCCGTGCGTCCCGAGGGTGTGGGCGCAGCCGGCGCAGTAGGTGACGGTGCGTTTCCCCTCGCTCTCGCGGACCTGTTGCTTCGTCCATCCCCCCGCCAGGTCGGGGGAGACGCATCCCACCGCCCCCCCCTCGCCGCAGCAGAGGGTGGTGGCGCGGGAATGTCGGGTTTCCTTCGTACTGAGGCCCTTCCTGCCGAGAACCTTCCGAACCGCCCCCTGGACCGGTTCGGCGAAGCGGGAGACGCAGGGATCGTGGACGGTAACCGACCCGGAGACCTCGCCGGTGGCCGGCAGCTCGCCTTCGGCCAGGACCTCGTAGACCGTCCGGGTCGCGAACTCCGGTCCGTATTCGGTGAAGACCTTGTAGCAGTTGGGGCAGGCGACGAGGACGTTGCGGACCCCGTGCTCGAGGAGGAAGGCCTTCATCTCGCCGAACATGGCGTGGAAGTAGTCCTCCATGCCGAGGTCGTGGGAGGGCTTGGTGCAGCAGTCCAGCACCATGCCGGCGCTGGGGATCTCCCGCCGGAGATGCTAGAAGACCTTCAGGGTCGTTTCGGGCCGGGTGCCGGGCAGGGCGCAGCCGGGAAAGAAGACCGTGTCGCACCCCTCGGGCAGGGCGTACCAGGTGAAGCGCTTCGAGGTTCCCTTGCGTTCGTAGGCGCGAAGCCCCTTGTGCTCCGGGTAGTCCCCTTCGCCGCGGTCATGGGTCTCTCGCCGCATCTCGAGCAACATCGGAACCGGGTCGAGCTTTTCCGGGCAGACCGCGGCGCACAGGCCGCAGAGGCTGCATTCGAAGGGCAGGCCGAGAAAAAGATTGTCGTCGGGGGCGTAGGACTCGGCGATCTGCTTCGGATCGCCGTGGCTCTTGAGGAACCGGCACTCGGCCACGCAGCGCATGCACTGGGAACAGTCCCTGCAGACCCTGTCGATCTGTTTCTGGAGGGCCGGGCGCAGTTCGCGGACCGGTGATGTTTTCAGGGGCTGAGGGGGCATCGCTTCTTACCTTCGATAAATTCGGAGTAAGGTTAGATAAATAAGGACAATATGTCCAATTGAAAATACCGATACATGAGGCGGATTCGATAGAGATTGAAAATGGAAAGGCCGCCACCTGTCCGGTGGCGGCCTGAATTTTTGATTGTGCGCGGAGGCTCAGGCGGGGGGGGATTGCTGCGCCTTCTTCATCATGCCGACGATCTTGACCAGACCGAGCAGGGCGATGACCAGGAAGAACCCGCCGCGATAGCGGGGCGGCTCCTTTCCTTCGCTGATGAAGATGGCGTCATCGGCGACATCCATGCCGACCTCGCGGGCCAGCTTCAGAAGCTTGTCCCGGTTGCCGGAGGCGACAAGGCCGCCGACGACCATCCCGGTCAGTTCCCGGCGCGGAAAGAAGGCGTCCCGGTGTTCGGCCAGGTAGGTCTCCTTCGCCAGGGGGGAGTCGAGCTTGAAGTAGTAGGTCTTCCAGGTGTCGAGGATCTGCGGGTCGCGGGTCTCGAAAAGCACCCTGTAGGACCGGCCCTCCGGGGAGAGGGTCAGGGGGACGAGCAGGGCGTCGATCTCGATGGTTCCGGTCATGTTGATGGCGTCGAGGACGTTCTGGTGGCCCCCGCTGACCGTCAGCCATTCCCGCGGCGCTCCGGAGCGCTCGAGTTCTTCGACCGTCGCCGGGAGCGGTTCGCGGTTGCGCAGAGACAGGGAGACGTCGGTTGCCCCCAGGTAGAGCAGGACCAGGCAGACGGCGAGCAGGGTGAAGCGAAAACGTTTCATTGTACAGGCCTTGTCAGGGTGAAAAAAGAGGTGCCGTCGGATGACGGCCCCACCATATTACAGATCATGCGGAAAATGGCAAGCCGCTTTAGGCTTCCGCTCCCTCGACAGCGATCGCGTCCTTCTGGGTCATCAGGGAGACGACGATCAGGGCGATGAAGGAGAGGGGGATGGAGATCAGGCCCGGGCTGTTGATGGCGATCGGAGCGTCCTGGGGCAGCAGGCCGTAGCGCACCCACATGTCGGGCGAGATGAGGATCAGGCCGAGGGCCGAGACCAGGCCGACCGTGATCGAGGCGGCCACGCCCTTGGCGGTGGTCTTCTTCCAGAAGAGGAGCATCAGGATCGCCGGCAGGTTGGCCGAGGCCGCCACGGCGAAGGCCCAGCCGACGAGGAAGGAGACGTTCATCCCCTCGAAGACGATGCCGAGGTAGATGGCGATGCAGCCGACGACGATCGCGGCGATCTTGCCGGCGCGCACCTTGCCCGCGTCGGTCATCTTCAGGCCGAGGAAGTTGTCCATCAGGTCGTGGGCCACCGCGCCCGACGCGGCGACGATCAGGCCCGAGACCGTCCCCAGGACGGTGGCGAAGGCCAGGGACGATATGACCGCGAACAAGACAACCCCGAAGGAGAGGGCGAGTAGCGGGGCGCTCATGTTGTTGTCGGTGATGTTGATGACGCCGTTGGTCATGGCGCCCATGCCGAGGAAGAGGGTGAGCACGTAGAAGAAGCCGATGGAGGCGATGGCTACGATGGTCGACTTACGGGCCGCGGCCTGGCTCGGCACGGTGTAGTAGCGGATCAGGATGTGGGGCAGGGCCGCGGTGCCGCAGAACAGGGCCAGCATCAGGGAGATGAAGTTGAACTTCTGGGTGCCGGTGGCGTTGTCGACCTTGAACTTAAGGCCGGGGCGCAGCACGCGGGCGCCGGGAGTCGGCTTCTGGTAGTAGACGGTGTACTTGGCCTCGCCGACCTTGACGTACTTCTTGCCCCAGAGGACGATGGTGCTGTCCTTGAGGGCGGAGAGGTAGGCCAGGGGCCCGACGGCGCCGGTGGCGGCCACTTCCTCGCCGTCCATGCGCAGTTCCTTGATGTGGCCGACGGGGAAGAACTTGCCTTCGCTCTTCTCGGCGCCGTTGTAGAGCTTGGTGCCGTTGGCGAGTTCGGCGGTGAAGAGGGTTTCCTCGAGGGCGTAGCCGCCGCCGGCCGCTTCGTTGAGGTGCCAGATCGACTCGGCGCCGTCTTTCTCGAGCTGGACGAAGCCGGCCTTGCCGAACTCGCTCGTTTTCCAGTCGGCGGCGGCGGCGTAGCCGGCCACCTGGAGGCTTCCGTCGGCGGCGACGCTGGCCTGCAGGGTCTTGAAGTCGTGGTAGGGCTGGCCGTTGTTGACCGGTTCGGTGGAGAGGCCGCGCACCAGTACGGCGATGACCACGACCGTGGACATGATCAGGAGCAGGGCGCCCTTGAAGAACTGCACGTAGGTGGTGGAGGCCATGCCGGCGGTGGCGACGATGATGGTGACGACGATGCCGACGATGCAGACCCCGACCCAGTGGGGAAGGCCGAGCAGGGGCTGGACCAGCACGCCGGCGCCGACCATCTGCGGGATCAGGTAGAAGACCGAGACGAGCAGGGTCGAGATGGCGGCCGTCAGCTGGATCGCCTTGCTGTTGAACTTGCTGTCGAGGGCGTCGGTGAAGGTGAATTTGCCGAGGCGCTTCATCGGTTCGGCGACCAGGAACAGGGCGACGATCCAGCCGGCGAGGTAGCCGATGGAGTACATCCAGCCGTCGTAGCCGGCGGTGGCGATCATGCCGCAGATGCCGAGGAAGGAGGCCGCCGAGAGGTAGTCGCCGGCGAAGGCGATGCCGTTGGTGAACCAGTGGATGTTGCCGCCGGCGGCGTAGTAGCCTTCAGCGGAGGTGGTGCGCCGGGCCAGGTAGAAGGAGAGGCCCAGGACGAAAAGAACGAAGGTGATGAAAAGGCCGATGGCCAGAGGTGATTGCGTGTAAACAATAGGTCGACCCTCCTTATCCGTTCATGCGGGTCTCTGCAGCGGTGCAGAGACTGTTGTAGACGAGCGCCATGATGAAAGCGACGAAGATCAGAGCGAAGCCGTAGACGACGGCGACGGTCTGCCCCATGACGACCTGCTGCATGAACGCGGGCTTGATGGCGTTGATGGCCACGAAGCTGGCGTAAAAGAGGGTGTAGGCGATGAACATCCAGATGCCGAGCCTGGTCTTGTAGGCGGACGCGTTGTCCTTACCAAGCTTTACTGCGGGTCCGTGTCCCATTGTTGTTACTCCTTTTCGCTTGAAATTTTGCCGCAACTGCGCGATATAAAACGGAAAAATAGACGGCACCGATATCGGCGCATCGTATCCGGACTTCATTGGCCGGAAATGCTTTTTGCCTTCACCTCCTCTCCGAGAGGTCCGCTTTTCCTGAGGGAAGGAAAGAGGCGGAGCCCGCGAACATCGCTAACCGTTTTTTGAAAAACAGGGTATGGTCAAATTGGGAATGGTAATAATTGTCCTATTGTGGGGGTTTATTTTCGCCACATAATACGATGTTTTAAAAACAAGTCAACCTTAAACTGTGGCTAAACTGGGCGTTTCGTGGGGCGAAACGCTTCAAGTGTACGGGAACTTGTGGTTTTTCCCCACGATAAAAAATCCCTTATATTGTTTTCCAAAAACGATTTTATTTATTGAGTAAATCTTGCACGATATGGAAACGGGACAGAAAGACAATGTGGGCGCCCGTTTTGACCTTGGGGCGGGGACGCTCCTGTGCTAACTTGCCGGCATGGAACTGCGGGAGGTACTGGAGGAGGTGACGATCAGGCGCGGGGCGGGGTTTCTCGCCAACGATCCCCTCGAATACCCTCGCCGCTACAGTCACCCCCGGGACCGCGAGGTGGCGGCCTTCATCTCCGCCGCCCTGGCCTACGGCCGGGTGGCGTCCATCCGCAACAGCCTTGAAACCCTCTTTGCCCTCATGGGGAGCAGTCCGGCCCGGTTCGTGGCCGATTTCGACCCCCGGCGCGACGGGGCCCGGCTGGCCGGTTTCAAGCACCGCTTCAACACCGGCCGGGACATCGCCTGCCTCTGCTGGCTGCTGCGGGGCATGCTGGAGGAGGCGGGGAGCCTTGAGGGGTTCTTCCGGGCCGGGGACGATCCCGGGTCTCCCGATATCGGGCCGGGCCTGGCCGCTTTCTGCCGCCGCGCCCTGGCCCTCGACGTCTCCCCGCTCTACGGCCGTCCCGACCTGCCGGTCGAGGCCGGGGTGCGCTACTTTTTCCCCAGTCCGCAGGGGGGCAGCGCCTGCAAACGCCTGTGCATGTTCCTGCGCTGGGTCTGTCGTCCGGACGACGGCCTCGATTTGGGGTTGTGGACGGGGGTCGCGCCTTCGCGCCTCGTCGTTCCCCTCGACACCCACACCGCGCGGATCTCCCGCCTGCTCGGCCTGAGCCGGCGCAAAGGCCCAGGCTGGAAAATGGCCCTGGAGGTGACCGAGAGCCTGCGCCGCCTCGATCCGACCGACCCCGTCCGCTACGACTTCGCCCTGGCCCATCTGGGGATCAGCGAGGGGTGTACGGGGAGACGGGGAGAGTGGTGCGTGGCGTGCCCGGTGGCGGGGATGTGTTCGGTGGACTATCGGGAATAGGGGAGTGAATCGGCCGATTGCGGGGCCGGCAAGAGGGGGAGGGCGACAGATGGTACGCTACAAAGTCGTGGAAACGAGCCTGGTAACCGATGAGACCCTGGAGGACATTCTCAACGAGTGGGCCGGGCAGGGCTGGACCTTCGAAGGGGTTCAGTTAGCCATGCGCGAGGCGAGCAAGCGGCCTGCCATGGCTTTTGTTCTTTTCACCCGGTCCTCCGACGAGTGAGCCGGGTCAGTCCTCCCAGTCCTCGATGTCACGGTAGATGACGGTCTTGCGCGGGTCGGAGGAGGGGGTGGCGCCGCAGCGTCGGCAGGAGGGCTGGGTGTCCCCCTCCTCGTCGATTTTCTCCTGGTAGTCGAGCTCGACAGGACTGCCGACACAGGTGCAGTACCACTTGCGATAAACGCTCATAGACCCTCCCGGGACGTAGGTGAATGACCTGCTGCCTAGTGAAATTATGACAGGGATGGCGGGGGGTGCAAGCTGGAGAGCCAAAGGAAAACGGGGAGCCCGCCGGGCTCCCCGTTTTCCTTTGGTTTGGCGAATAGGTGTTTAGTAGGTCAACCCCGTTTTCTTCCTCACTTTGCGCAGGGTCTTGGCCGCCGCCCAGCGGGCCTTCTCGGCGCCGGCCGCCAGGGTCTTGCGCAACCCGTCCTTGTCGGCGATCAGTTCGTTCCGCCGCTCGGTATAGGGGGCGAAGAAGTCGCGCACGGTCTCGAACAGCTCCTGCTTCACCTCTCCGTAGCCCAGGCCACCCGCCTCGTAGTGACTGCGCAGGGCGGCCTCCTGCTCCTTGTCCACGAACAGGCGGTAGATCTGGAAGACGTTGCAGGTGTCCGGGTCCTTGGGGTCCTCCACCGGGGTCGGGTCGGTGACGATGCGCATGATCTGCTTGCGCAGGGCCTTCTCCTCGAGGAAGAGGTCGATGGTGTTGCCGTAGCTCTTGCTCATTTTTCTGCCGTCGAGGCCGGGGACGGTGGCCACGTCCTGGTCGATCTCCGGCTCGGGGAGGGTGAAGATTTCGCCGTATTCGTTGTTGAACTTGATGGCGACGTCCCGGGCCACCTCCACGTGCTGCTTCTGGTCCTTGCCGACGGGGACCTTGTCGCTATGGAACATCAGGATGTCGGCGGTCATCAGCACCGGATAGGCGAAGAGGCCGTGGTTCGGCTTTATCTTGTTGGCGACCTTGTCCTTGTAGCTGTGGCAGCGCTCGAGCAGCCCCATGGGGGTGAAGTTGGAGAGGACCCAGGCCAGCTCCTGCACCTCCGGCACGTCCGACTGCACCCAGAAAGTGCTCTTCTCGGGGTCCATGCCGAGGGCGAGGAAGTTGGCCGCCGCCTCCAGGGTCCCCACGGCCAGCTTTTTGCCGTCGGAGAGACTCGTCTGGGCGTGGTAGTTGGCGATGAAGCAGAAGAGCTCCTCCTTCTCCTGGTATTCGATCATCTTCTTCATCATGCCGAAGTAGTTGCCCAGGTGCAGGGAGCCGGAAGGTTGAATTCCCGAGAGTACGCGCATGTCGGATTCCTTTTGTCAGTAATTGGATACGAAAAAGCCGCGGTCAAGGGCCGCGGCTTTTGTCATTTTATCAGGACCGCGGACCGGGCGGTCCGTGGCGGCTCAATCAATGCGAGGGCCCGGACCAGATTATGTATCGGTCCAGCGCCACCAGCGGGGTTCAATGTTGCGGTAAGAAATGTTCATAACCTCGGTACGCTAGCAATTTTGAACGGTTCCGTCAACGGGAAACGGGCTGGGAGGCCACTCCTTGTCTCGTTGCAGTGTCGGGACAAGGAGCGGTCCGTCCACAGGGTGAAGGCTCAGGGGACGGCGGGAAAGGCGATCCGGAACCCGGTGGAGTAGTGGCGGGTGTCGAAATCAGTCCTGCCGCGGACGGTCGAGCGCAGGAACCGGGGGTTGATGCTCCAGCTTCCGCCGCGCTTGACGCTGTAGGTACCTTCAACTGGGCCCTGGGGGTTGTTGCGGGGACTGGTTGCATAGTAGTCTTCCCCGTACAGGTCGGAGCTGAATTCCCACACATTGCCGCTCATGTCGAACAACCCCAGCCCGTTCGGGCGTTTCTGCCCGACCGGTTGGGTGCTTCCCCCTCCGGTGCGGTCGAACCAGGCCACCTCCGACGGCTGGTCGCTGCCGCAGAAAGGCTCCCTTTTTCCCCCGCTGCGGCAGGCGTATTCCCACTCGGCCTCGGTCGGCAGGCGGTAGCCCCTGCCGCTTTTGCGATTCAGTCTCTCGATGAACTCCCGGGCGTCGTCGATGGAGACCTGCTCCACGGGATGGTCGTCGCCCTTCTGGAAATAGGCCGGGTTCTCGCCCATCACCGCTTTCCACTGCCCCTGGGTGACCTCGTACTTGCCCATGTAGAAGGCGTCGAGGCACACCTCGTGCACCGGCCCTTCACTTTTGCTTCCGCTCTCCCACAGGTCCCCCATGGGAAAGCACCCCGCTGGGGCCAGCACGAACTCCATTCCGGTGGTGAGGTCCCTGGCGTAGTTCGCGGGCGCCATCTGTTGCTTGTTGCCGGCGCAGCCGGCGGCCAGAAGTGCCGCCACGATCCCGATCCATATCCACAGAGGTTTTGCTGCCATTGTTCCTTCCTTTCCCGGTGATGCAGGCTGAGGGGCCAGTGGGGCGAGCTCCGGGTTGTCGAATCAGCCCTGGTTTCCCCCGGCCGGGGCGCCGCTCATCATGCTGGCCAGTTGCAGCAGTTGCTGCAGGTCCATGCCGCTGTCCTTGAGGATGCCGAGAAAGACGGGCAAAAGCTGGGTCAGAAAGCCTGGGTCCTGCATGGCGTCTTTGGCCAGTTCGGGCAGGGTTTCCAAGATAAAGGCTTTTTTCTCATCCGCGCCGAGGGCCAGAACCGCCCCCTTCAATTCGTCGATAGTCATGTCGCTGTCCTGCTCCTGTGTTTAAGGCTTGGGTTTGCGGGCGCCTGTGCGGCGGGGTGCACCGAATGCAACCCGTTGGACATCCCTGTATTCACGGGCATAGTGGATCTCGATCCCCTCGCGAAGGTAATCGGGAAGCTCGTCGAAGTCCTTGCGGTTGGCCTCGGGAAAGATCAGGGTCGAAAGGCCGGCGCGGCGGGCGGCGATGGTCTTTTCCTTGACCCCGCCGATGGGCAGCACCCGCCCGGTGAGGCTCAGCTCGCCGGTCATGCCGAGTTTTTTGCGCACCGGCTTGCCGGTGATCATGGAGACCAGCGCGGTGGTCATGGTGACCCCGGCGGAGGGGCCGTCCGTGGGGGTGGCCCCGGCAGGGACGTGAAGGTGTACGAAGTGGGTGTCGAAGAAGTCGGCTTCGGCCCCGTACCCCTGGAGATGGGCCATGACGTAGGAGTAGGCGATCTCCGAGCTCTCCACCATGACGTCGCCGAGCTGTCCGGTCTGCTTGAACCCCTTGGCCTTACTCGGCACCGCGGTCGCCTCGATCTGGAGGGTCGCCCCCCCGAGGCTCGTCCAGGCCAGGCCGGTAACGATCCCGGGGGCCTCTTCGAAGAGGTCTTCTCCGGCGAAGAGCGGCTGTCCGAGGTATTCCACAAGGTCCCGCCGGGCGATGACGATCTTCTCTTCGCGTCCCTTGGCGAACGCCATGGCCGCCTTGCGCATGATTTTCTTGATGTGGTTCTCCAGGCCGCGCACGCCTGCCTCGCGGGCCCAGCCGTCGATGATCGCACGGAGGGCGTCCTTGCGGATCGTGACCCGTCCCTTCTCGAGGCCGTGGTTTTTTGTCGCCTTGGGGATCAGGTAGCGGCGGGCGATCTCCACCTTCTCCTCGAGGATGTAGCCGGAGAGCCGGATGATCTCCATGCGGTCGAGCAGGGGAGCGGGAATGGTGTCGAGCTGGTTGGCGGTGGCCACGAACATGACGTTGGAGAGGTCGAAGGGGACGTCGAGGTAGTGGTCGCGGAAGGCCGCGTTCTGCTCCGGGTCGAGGACCTCGAGCAGGGCCGAGGCGGGGTCGCCCTGGAAGGAGGCGCCGATCTTGTCGATCTCGTCGAGCATGAGGACCGGGTTGGCGGTACCGGCGCTCTTCATCGACTGGATGAATTTGCCGGGCATGGCGCCGATATAGGTGCGGCGGTGGCCCTTGATCTCGGCCTCGTCGCGCATCCCTCCGAGGGAGAAGCGGAAAAAGGTGCGGCCGAGGGCGTCTGCGATGGAGCGTCCGACGCTCGTCTTGCCGACCCCGGGCGGTCCCACAAGGCAGAGGATGGAGCCGGAGATGTCCCCCTTCATCTTGCCCACGGCAATGAACTCGAGGATGCGCTCCTTGACGTCCTCCAGGCCGTAATGGTCCCGGTCGAGGACCCGGCGGGCCCGGTCGATGTTGTAGGAATCCTTGCTGAATTTGCCCCAGGGCAGGATGGTGAGCCAGTCGAGGTAGTTGCGGCTGACGTTGTATTCGGGCGAGGAGGGTTCGATGAGCTGCAGCTTCTCGAGTTCCTCTTCGACGGTCTTCTGGGCCTCGGCGTCGAGGGTCAGCCCCTTGAGGCGCTCCCGGAACTTTTCGATCTCGGTGGTTTTGCCCTCTTTCTCCAGGCCGAGCTCTTTTTTGATCGCCTTGAGCTGCTCCTTGAGAAAGAACTCCCTCTGGTGGGCGGAGACCTTCTCCTCGATCTGTCTGCTGATCTTGGTCTGCAGGCGCGAGACTTCGAGTTCCTTCTTGAGCAGGACCAGGACCCGGTCGATGCGCTTGCGCACGTCGAAGGTCTCGAGGATGCCCTGCAGTTCCTGGCCGTCAGCGCTGGTCAGGTTGGCCGCGAAGTCGGCCAGGCGCCCGGGGTCGTCCATGCTGGAGCGGTTGAGAAAGAGCTTGATCTCCTCCGAGTAGAGGGGGTTGATCTGTACCAACTCCTTCAGGGTGCTGAGAATGGCCATGGAGTAGGCCTTGAGCTCCGGGTTGACCGAAAGCTCGGCCTCGGGGTGGTGGTGGGCCAGGGCGAAGAGTCCCTGGTCGGTCTCGGTCACCTCTTCGAGAGAGAAGCGCTGGAGGCAGTTGACGAGGATGTGGATGCTCTCCTCGTCGGCGTGGATCACCTTGAGGATCTTGCCGGCCACCCCGACCGTGTGCAGGTTTTCGGGGCCGTCCTCGGCCTCCAGGTCCATGACCAGGACCAGGCCGATGGCCTGGGAGGGGGTGTCGAGGGCCCGCTTGACCGGCGCCATCTGCTCCTTGCCGGCGAGAGCCATGGGGATGAGGATGCCGGGAAAGGCGGGCCGGGGCCGCAGGGGGACGATGGGCAGGCCGGAGGGGAGCATCTCGGCGGCGACCACCAGGCTGCCTTCGGACTCGTCCTCTCCGGGCTCGACCCCGTTCAGTTCGGCGTCGATCATCGGGTCTTGCTCTTCACTCATGGGGCGGGGCTCCTTGGGGCAGTGCGCTGTTGTCCCAAAAACTAGTAATCCGTGAGCCGGTTGTCAACCGTCTCTAGAAATTGTGGCGCAGGGCGAAGTGGAAAACCGCGTCCGGGGCGGTGTTGACAGCGATGTCCTCAACGACGGCGATGTCCAGTGCCGTCTCCGGCGCCAGTCCCAGGGTGCCGCCCATGACGACCTGCATGGAGGGGAAGTCGACCTCCTCGAAGTCGCTGCCGCCGTAGAAGGAGGTGTGGCCGTCCAGCTGGAGCTTGAAGGCCAGCCAGGGCAGGGGGGCCCAGCCCGCGCCCAGAGCGCCGAACCCGGCGGCCTGGTTCTGCTGCTGCGGCAGCAGGTCGCCTTCGGTCATCAGGAGCAGGCCGCCCCCGCCCCAGGCCCGGATCGGTCCCCAGGACGACAGGGTGGCGAGGCTGCCGCTCAGACCGAAGGCCAGGTCGGTGCTGCCGCTGCCGAGCAGGCGGTCGCTGTCCCCGGTGGGCAGCTTGAGGCTTCCGAAGACGGTGGCCGAGCGCAGTCCGCCCTCCTCCTCGTAAAGTTGCCAGGCGCCCGACAGGCGCACGTCCCCGAGGCCTTCGGCGTTCTCCTCCAGGGCGATCTCCTGCCGGCCGTCTCGGACGTAGCTGTACAGGAGCCGGTTGCGGGGGGCCTTGTCCCGGCCTCCCTGGGGCAGGCCGAACAGGTCGTGGAAGTCTTCGATGAAGCCGTCGAGAAAGCCTCCGCGGTGGCTGATGTAGGGGATGTCGGCCCGCACTTCCAGGGTCGGGGAAAGGCCGCAGCGCAGGGCGAGGTCGAAGCGGTAGGTCTCCCCGTCGAGCACGATCTGCTCCCGGTCCCTGGTGCTTTCGGTGTAGTTGCTGGCGAGGTCGACGGTCAGCAGGGCGGAAGTGCGGCCTGCGGGCAGTCGCTTCGCATCGGGCAGGGGAGGCAGCCCGTAGCCCAGAACGAGGGGGCTGCGGTTGGCGGTTTGGAAGGGCGTGAGCTCCAGGGGCCAGGCGCGCGCCGGTCCGAGGAGCAGGGTCAGGCCGGCCAGGAGCAAGAGGGCGGATCGAATCCCTGTCATGAAAACCTTTATATGCGGGGTTTGGCCAATGTGCCGCCGACCCGCAGCCGGTAGGATCCGTCCCGGTTTTTCTTGGCGAAGAGTCCCAGCAGGTCTGCAAGCCCCTTGTCGAGGGCCTGGCCCGGGCGCAGGGCGAGGTTCAGGGAAAGGCGGCTGCGGCCCAGCGGTTCGGTGAGGATGACGGTCCCCGTGCCCGAGGCGTCGAGGTCCCCGCCGCTCGATTCGAGCTTCTCGATCTTGAAGGTCTTGCCTTTGCCCGTCCCGAGGAGTTGGACGCTGCCGAGGGAGAGGCTGTCCTGGGGGGAGCCGACGGACCCGAGCCCCGAGATCTCTGCCCGCTCCAGATTGAGTTCGAGCCTGGAGTTCTTGGCCTGGTGCAGGGGGAGGCGGCCGCGGAAAGAGCCTTTGCTCAGGGTCGCGGCGACGGCCAGGGAGGACCCCGCCATCAGGGGCGCGGAATAGCTGACCTGCTCCAACTGTGCCTCGACCTCGCCGTTGCGGAGCGCGGTCCCGCCCACGGTCCCTCCCAGGAGCCGGGCGTCGAAGGCGATCCCGGGGTCGTCCCCCATGAGGGTGCTCCAAAGGGGCTTGACCCGAAGGGCGCTGAGCTCAGGCGCGGAGACGGGGAGGGCCTCGTCCTGCAGAACCGCCTTGCGGGCCGAGAGCCCGGGGGGAAAGAGCAGGCGAAGGCCGCTCAGGTCGAGCTCGACGCCGGTTCCCCGAGCGACCTCGTATTCGATGCGCTCTTCAAGGGCTGATTCGGGGAAGAGCATGTAAAAGCTCGCCACCAGGGCCATCAGCAGGACGCAGGCTGCGAGGAGGTGGCGCCGGACGGAGGAGCCGGCGGCGGAGGGTGAATCCGCAGTTTGGTTGGCGCCGCGCAGGCGGGGAAAAATTCTCATGCGTTTCTCCGGAAGGACGAAATGGTCAGCACCGCGTCGAGCTCGGTGCGGTCGTCGAAGCGGGGCTTAAGGCGCAGGTTCTTCACCTTGAGGTAGGCTTTGGCGGTGTCGATGCGGTAGAGCAGGTTGACCACCTGGTCGAGGCGGATCTTCTCCAGCTTGATCTCCACCGACTCCTCTTTGAAGTCGTCCTGGACGCCGGCGGGCTGGGGGCGCATGTAGACCAGATTCCCCTTGGCCGCCACCTCGGCGGTCAGGCCCTCGACGAAGGAGAAGAGGGAAAATGCCTGGCCGCTGTCGAGGCGTTTTTCCGCCTCGGCCACCCGCTGCTGGAGTTGGAGGTAGTCCTGGCGCATGGCCTGAACCTCCTGCAGCTGCCGCTGGCGGGTGGCGATCTGGGCGTCGAGGCGGGCTGTTCCTTCGCGGTAGGGCTCGAACACCGCCAGGTAGAGGACGGTGGCCAGGACCACCAGGCCGCCCGCCGCCAAGGCGATACGGTCGCGCTGACTGAGTTGGGATATCATTGTTCGGCCTTCTCCTTGATCAGGGCCAGGGTGATGCGAAAATCGACCCGGCGGCCGTCGAGGCTCATTTTGGCGTCGGAGATCTGAGCCTCGTGGAAGAGGGGGGACTGTTCGAGGCTCTTGGATATCTGGTTGATGGCGTCAAAGGAGGTGGTGTGACCCTCCATGCGGACCGTCTCCGGGCTGTAGTTCCAGTCCCGGATGTCGATGGTGATCTCCTCGGGAAGTTTTCTGGAGATCTCCTGGAGAATCGCCAGGGGGGAGGACTGGGCGGCGGCGCCGATGGTGCGGCTGCGCTTGCGCAGTTCGCTGATGCCGCTCTGCATCTGCAGGGGAACGTCGACGATGGTCTTGGCCTTGGGAAAGACCTTTTTGTAGACCCGGACCATCTCCTGCTTCAGGCCCTCGGTGCGGTCGGCCTTGTGGGAATAGTTGAGATAGGCGGCGCCGGCCAGGCTCGCCGCGGAGAGGGTCAGGAGGACGGCCGCCGCGATGAGTCCGTTCTTGAGGGCAGACCACTCGCTGCTCAGGGCGAAGGCCCCCTTGCGGAAGTTGAATTCCCGCTCCTTCTCCGGGATCGCGGCGCGCAGGGCGAGGGCCGCAACGGGGAGCATCTCCGGCTCGAGGGGCCGCCCTTCGAGGGAGAGGTCGGGGATTGCGGCCTCGACGCCCTCGGCTCGCAGGGCCTCGACCAGGGCTGGGGCGGCGCCGGAGCCGATCAGGTGAAAGGGCAACCCGTCCCGCCCCGCGGCCCTTTGAAGGGCCGAGGCCTCCCGCAGCAGCGAGGGGACCAGGCCCTGTTCGGTCCCGCCGCTCGCGGCCGGAAGGAGCCGGTAGCTGCTCGGGCGCCCTTCGAGGACCAGGGCGAGGGTGGTCTCGGCCTCGGTGAGGCTGACCAGAAGGCCGTCGGCAAGAGCGCCGCGCAGACCCGCGGCATAGGCGAAGGGGGCGAGGTCGAGCACCTGCAGCGGCAGGCCGGCCTCTTCGAAGGTTTCCACGAGGGGGCGGATGGCCTCGTTTCGGCCCGCGGCTGCGGCGACGGTGAAGGCCCCCCCGGCGGCCAGCGGTTTCTGGAAGTCGGCGGTGCAATCCTCTTCGGGGACGGGCAACTGGGCGGAGAGTTCGAAGCTGAGGGCGGCCTCGATCTTCTTCAGGTCGGCGAAGGGAAAGGACAGCCAGCGTGCGAAGCCCTCCCCGGCGGGCAGGGCGGCGGCGAGGCGGTCTCCGTAGCGCGGCGGTCCGCCGACTGCCTTGCGCAGTTTCTGCAGCAGTTCTTCCCGGTCTGCGTAGGGCTGGCTCGTAGCCGAGACCAGGGTGGCCTGCCCCTTGTCGCTGGCGGCAATGGCGACCCGCAGGTGCCGGCTGTCGATGTCGATTCCGATAAAGCGTTTGGCCATGACTGGTCAGTTCACTTTCACAAAGAGGAGTTTGTCGCCGTCCTTGGTGACGATCGCGTCCACCTCCCGGCTGCCGTCGTTTACCCAGGCCTCCGTCGTGATCCGGTAGGTGTCGCTCTTCACCGTGAAGGGGTCCCGAAGCAGGTTTTCAAGCCCCGGCAGGCTGTTCAGCCCCTTCAGGTCCTGGCTGCTCCGGAAAGGTTTCGATTCGCGGAGTTCGATAATGGCCTCGGCCGCCGCCTCGTCGATGAGCGGGTCTTCCGACAGGGACATCAGCACCTGGGCGCTGGCGGTGTTGACGTTGATCTTCTCCCCGCCGTAGACCGTGATGTGCGGCGTGACCAGGCCGATGACCTCCGGGGTGAAGCCCCGCACCCTGGCGAGTTCGCCGAGGGTGCTCAGACTGCCGTTCTTGGTCGGGTATGGCGGGTCGAGGCGCAAATAGTGTTCGTCCTCGGCGCCGTAGCCGCGCAGGTCGTAGATCTCTTCGTCCTCGTCGATCCAGTCGATGAGGGCCGCGGTCAGATCCTCTCCCTCCTCGATTTCCAGGATCTCGAAAAGGCGCAGCAGGCGGTCGATGGCGGCGGGGTTGGGGTTGATCCCGTCGCTCAGCACGAGGCGGTTGAGGTCCAGCCGGCCCCCGAGGTCCTCGATGGTGACCGAGACCGAGCCGCCGCCCACCGGGAAGGTGCCCATTCCCTGGCTCCACAGCTCCTCCGGGTCGTTGCGGGCGTCGTAGCCGTTGCGGTCGTTCTGGAGGATGATGCGCCCGGCCCGCACCCCCCCCTTGGCGAGGTAGTAGGCCTTGGTGCTGTCCCGAAAGGTTTCGGTGAGCCGCAGGTCCACCAGGGTGGAGAAGGCGAACTCGGTCAGCAGGGATGTCAGCAGGGCCACCACCACGAGGACCAGCAGCAAAACCGTGCCTTCTTCATTGCGCAGAGCTTTCATCACTGCACCCCGATCGCCGGCACTTCGAAGGTCGAGCGAAAGGGGACGCTCTGCTCTCCGGCAGCCAGTTCGAGCAGGACCTCCATCATCTGCGGGAGCCTCTCCTCCTCGGCGTCCCACTCCTCGTACCATACGTCGTTGCGGTAGAAGCGCACCCTCATCCCGGTGATGCCCGTCGCCAGGCGGTAGGTCGGCCGGTCCTCGCCGTCGGTATCGAACAGGGGGTATTCGCTGCGCAGCAGGACCTTTTTGCCCTCGTCCCGCCCGGGATCCCCTTCAAGGCGATAGCGCACGACAACGATGCCGGCACCCGGCCCGCTCTGCGGGCTGACCGCGGTGGTGGAGAGGATCAGAAAGGGGTCGCCGTCCGCGTCCACCCCGCCCTCGAAGCGGGTCCGGGGGTCGCGATTGTTGTAGAATGTGCCCCGGATTTCCCGGCCGATGCGGTCGAACAGGACCCTGGCCTGGTGGTAGCCCTCGCCCTCGGACTCCATGCGGTCCTTGGCCCGGCTCACCGAGGTGAAGACCCCGTAGATGGTCAGCAGCACGACGGTGGTGATGGTCACCGCGAGCATGACCTCCAGCAGGGTAAAACCCTTTTCGCTTCGTGCCGTGGCCGAAGCGGGTGCGAAATTGCGGTCCGGCATCGAGTCCTCAGGAGCCCGGCGGGCCGGAAAGGAGGAATGAATTGAGGTCCACCGCCTCGTTTTTCTTCTCCTCCCCCCACAGGACGGTCACGGTGACCATCTTGACGTCCGTCAGGGGGGTGCCCTCGTATCGGGTCCGCCAGCGGTATCCGTCGAAGGGGGCCTCGAAGCCGTCCTCCTTTTCCAGAAAGTCGAGACGGCCCAGCTCGGCTTCGAACTCGATCTCGGTCATCTTCTCCTGGGCCAGGAGGGTGGCCTGGGTGATCTTCTGCAGGCGGGCGTTGACGCCGATAGAGCGGTTGCCCAGCCCCAGGAGAGTGACCAGGGCGATGCTGATGATAGCCAGGGCGATCATGGCTTCGAGCAGAGTGAAGCCGCCGGCCTTAGAACTCGAGGTAGCCTTCATGGACCTCCGTCGACCCGGTGAACGGGTTGATCCTCAGGGTCAGGGCCTTGCCCCGGTCGTTTTCCAGGTGGACCACCGTCTCGTCCAGCCAGCCCACCGGGTGGATGGAGGTGGTAACTTCCCCGGTGCTGAATTTCCCTCTCCCCGTCACCTGGACGTCCTTGAATCGAACGCCCCCCTTGAGCCGCTGCTGGCGGCCGGTGCCGGTGACCGCGACCAACTCCCCGTTGCTCTCGAGCTTCTTGGCGCCGAAGGTGTCACGGTCGAGGTCGTAGGTCAGCCGGTACTCCAGGCGGTCCAGGGCCGACTCGTTGAACAGGTACTTGACCGTTCCTGCAATGCGGCGGGCAGAGCCGGAGAGCTCGTTCTGGCCGAGGCCGGTAAGGGTCGGCAGGGTCAGCATGGAAAAAAGGCTGACCAGCAGGACGACCAGCGCCAGTTCGACCAGGGTGAAGCCGGCCCTATTCCAGGTTCCAGCTTTCAATGTCGGCATTCTTTCCCTCGCCTCCCTGCTCGCCGTCGGCGCCGTAGGAGATGATGTCGAAATCCCCGTGGATGCCCGGCGAAAGGAAGACGTACTCGCTGCTCCAGGGGTCGAGGGGGACCTTCTTCAGGTAGCCCCCGTCCCGGTACTTGGCCGGGATGCGGCCGACGGTCGGCTTGCTGGCCAGCGCCTGAAGGCCCTGTTCCGTGGAAGGGTAGGAGCCGTTGTCGAGCTTGTAGAGCCCCAGGGCCTCCTCGAGGCTCTTGATCTGCACCGCGGCCTTTGTGCGGCGGGCCTCCTCCGGGCGGTCCAGCAACCGGGGGACGACGATCCCGGCGAGAATGCCGAGGATGACCACCACAACCATGATCTCGATCAGGGTGAAGCCGCGGGAATTGCTCAGTACCGATTTTTTCATTCTTCTTCGCTCCTTGCTATCTCGATGTGTCTTAGAATTGAAACCAGCTGTCAGCTGCAGTTACCCCATCCCCTGGCTGGCCTGGAAGATCGGCAGAAGGATCGCCATCACGATGAAGCCGACGACGCTGCCCATGAGCAGGATCATCAGGGGTTCGAGCAGCGAGAGCATGGCGGTGATCGAGAGATCGACCTGGTGCTCGTACGACTCGGCGACCCGGAACAGCATCTGCTCCATCTCCCCGCTCTTCTCTCCTACCGCGGCCATCTGGGCCACCATCGGAGGGAAGACCCCCGAGCGCTTGAGCGGAGCGGCCAGCCCCTCGCCCTCGCGGACGCAGACCGCCGTCTCCTCGATGGCGTTGAACAGCACCCGGTTCTGGAGCAGGTTCTTGGCGATGTCCAAGGCCCCGAGCAGGGGCACCCCGCTCTGGAGCAGGGTCCCGAGTGTGCGGGCGAAGCGCGAGGTGGCGATCAGCAGGTTGAGCTTGCCGAACAGGGGAAGGCGCAGGGCCAGCCGGTCGAGCTTCTCCCGGCCCCGCTCGGTGCGCACGTAGCGGAGCGTGGCGATCGCCGCGGCCGCCAGGAGCAGGACCAGCACCCACCAGGTGGACATGAGCAGATCGCTGGCGCCGATCAGCAGCCGGGTTGGCAGGGGCAGGGCCTGGCCGAGGTCTTCCAGCATGCGCGTCACTTTGGGGACGACGAAGGCGAACATGAAGAAGAGGACTCCGACCCCGACCACCGCCATTAGGATCGGGTAGGCGGTGGCGGCCCGGATGCGGCTCTTCATCCGCGCCTGCTCCTCCTGGAAGTCGGCCAGTCGCTGCAGGACCTGGTCGAGAGTCCCGCTGTTCTCGCCGACCTGGACCATGTTCACATACAGGGGGGCGAAGATGCGGGGGAACTTGGCGAGTGCGGCGTTGAACGACTCGCCCTGGACCACGTCCTCGCGGACCTGGCCGATGGCGTGGGCGAGGGCGGCGTTCTCGAGTTGCCCGCCGACCGTGGCCAGCGCCTCGTCAAGGGGAAGGCCCGCCCCGAGCAGGGTGGAGAGCTGGCGGGTGGCGGCGGCGAGTTCGGCGGTCGGCACCTTCCTGGTGAGGCTCAGGCCCGACAGGGAGGGCTTGCCGGCCGCCGCGGCGTTCTGCTCCCGCAGTTCGGTCGGGTAGATCCCCTGGCCGCGCAGCTTTTGAAGGACCGCGCGTTTGCCCGTCGCCTCGACGACTCCCGAGACCTTTTTGCCGCCGGCGTTGAGGCCGGAATATTCGAAGAGGGCCACCCTAGATCTCCTCCTGGGTCACGCGAAGAACCTCCTCGATGGTCGTCTCGCCGGCAAGCGCCTTGGCCAGGCCGGCGTCGCGCAGGGTCTTCATCCACTTCTTGGTCGCCGCGGCCTTGATGCTGGCCGAATCCTTGTTCTGCAGCAGCAGGTCGCGGACCTGCTCGTCCACGGGAAGCAGTTCGTAGATCCCGGCCCGGCCGCGGTAGCCGATGTCCATGCACTGGGCGCAGCCTTTGCCGCGGTAGAATGTGGCTTCGCCGGGAACAGCCTTCTCCAGGCCCATCTCCCGCATCATCTCGGCGGTGGGGCGATAGGCTTCCTTGCAGGCGGGGCAGATCTTGCGCACCAGGCGCTGGGCCATGATGCCGACGATGGAGGAGGCGGCCAGGAACGGTTCGATACCCATCTCCACCAGGCGGGTCAGGGCGCTGGCGGCGTCGTTGGTGTGCAACGTGGAGAAGACCATGTGGCCGGTGAGGGCGGACTGCACTGCGATCTCCGCCGTCTCGCCGTCGCGGATCTCGCCGACCATGATGATGTCCGGGTCCTGGCGAAGGATCGAGCGCAGGCCGGCGGCGAAGGTCAGGTCGATCTTGGGGTTGACCTGGATCTGGCCGACTCCGGCCAGCTGGTACTCGATGGGGTCCTCGACGGTGATGATGTTCTTCTCCCGGCTGTTGAGCCGGGAGAGGGCCGCGTACAGGGTGGTGGTTTTTCCCGATCCGGTCGGGCCCGTCACCAGGAAGATGCCGTGGCTCTTGCCGATCATTCCCAGGGTCTGCTGGAGCAGGTCGGGGTCCATCCCGATCTCCTCCAGGGAGATGACGTTGGAGGATTTGTCGAGCAGGCGCATGACCACCCGCTCGCCGAAGGCGGTCGGCAGGGTCGAGACGCGTACGTCCACGTCCTTGCCGGCGATGCGTACGCTGAACCGGCCATCCTGGGGCAGGCGCTTTTCGGCGATGTTGAGGTTGGCCATGATCTTGATGCGCGAGGTGATGCTCGCCTGGGCCTTGTGGGGCGGGCGCAGCACCTCGTAAAGAATGCCGTCGATGCGGTAGCGGGCGATGAACTCGGACTCGAAGGGCTCGATGTGTATGTCGCTGGCGCGCTGCTTGTAGGCCTGGGGGATGAGGCTGTTGACGAAGCGGATGATCGGGGCTTCGTCGGAGACGTCGAGCAGGTCCTCGGGTTCGAACCCCCCGGCCAGCTCCCCGGCGCTCTCTCCGGAGATGTCCTCCACGAATTCCTGGGCTCCGCCGGCGCGGGTCTCGAAGGCGCGGTTGATGGCGCTCAGGATCTCCTCGGGCGGCGCCACCGCGACCTCCAACGGCGCCTTGGTGAGGGCGGCCAGGTCGTTGAGGGGGCGGCCGTCGAGAGGGTCGGCCATCGCCACCCGTATCGCGCCGTCCCGGCGCTCCAGGGGGAGGATGCGGTATTCCTTGGCGAAGCCGATCGGCACGAGGTCCAGCAGTTCGCTGTTGACTGCATCGGCGGGGATGGTCTCGAGGAAGGGCAGGTCCTGCTGTACGGCGAGGGCCCGGGCGAGGTCTGCGGCCGAAAGGGCCTTCATCCCCATCAGGATCTCGCCCAGCCGTTGGCTCTTCTCCCGTTGAGCCTCGAGGGCGTTTTCGATGGTATCCCGGCCGATCCCGCACTGCTCTTGCAGAATCTCGCCCAGAAGCCTCCAGCGCGTCATGGGGTTATTGCCCCCCATCGACCGATCGGTATCCCGACCATGTGCCGGCGGGCAGGGCCGCCGCGGGAAGGGACGAGCGCACCTTGTCGACCTGCATCTGGCTCATCACGTTCTTGCTGCGCAGGGTGATCTCGGTCAGATCCTCGGGGTTTCGAATGATGGTCGGGGTGATGAAGATCAGCAGGTTGGTCTTTGTCTCCTGCTTGAGCTTGCGCTTGAAGAGCCAGCCCAGGAAGGGGATGTCCCCGAGCAGAGGCGTCTTGGTGATCGTCTCCTGGATGTTGGTGTCGATGAGCCCGCCGAGAACAACCGTCTTGCCGTTCTCGGCAAGGACCGTGTTGCGCAGCAGGCGTTTGGTGAAGGTCGGTCCGACCTCGTCCACGTCCCCGACGCTGGACTGGGCGAGGTTGGTGATCTCCTGGTAGATGTTGAGCCGCACCAGGTCCCCCTCGGTGACCTGGGGGGTGAAGCGCAGGGTCAGGGCGACGTCCTTGCGCTCCACCGAGACGCTCTGGGCGCCGACGTTGGTCGTGTCGGTCAGGCGCTCGGTGATGATCGGTACGTTCTGCCCGACGACGATCTCCGCCTCCTCGTTGTCCGAGGTCAGCAGGCGCGGGGCGGAGAGGATGTTGACGTCGGTGTCGGTCTTGGAAATGTCGATAAGGGCCGACAGGGCCGGAATGGTGATTTCCTCGCCGTTCAGGGTGGTGGTGATGGGGCTGAACAGGCCGCCCAGAAGGATGCCGTCGATGGTCTGGGTCAGCAGGGAGGGGAATCCGGCGTCTCCGGTCGGCGCGAGGCTGCCCAGGCCCGTCGCCCCGCTGTTGAGGTTGCTGCTGCCGAAGACCACGCTGTCCGAGGATGTGGCCACCGCCCCCTGCAGGGAGGCGCCGAGTCTCTTGGTGGCGTCCATGGACAGTTCCAGGATCAGGGCCTCGACGAAGACCTGTTTGCGCTTGATGTCGAGCTGCCTGACGATGCCCTTGATGACCTCGTAGTCCTCCGTGTTGGAGTTGATGATCAGGGAGTTGGTCGGCTTGTCGGCGGTGATGCTGAGCGCCTCGGTGGTCAGAGCGGCGGCCTGGTTGGGCTGGGCCGTGCGGGTCGATTTGGCCTGGGTGCGGATGCCGGTCAGGATCTCGTTGAGGGTCTTGGCGAGGGATTCGGCGTCGGCGTTCTCCAGGTAGTAGACGTTGATGTTGGAGCGCTCCCGGGTCGGCTGCTGGTCGAGTTCCGCGACCAGGTCCTTGACCGCGGCGATGTCGTCGGAGTTGCCGATGACTATCAGGACGTTGGTCCGGGAGAAGGGGATGACCTTGCTGACCTCCTTCTCGCCGGCGGTCTTGACGTTCTTGGCCCGGGTACTCCGCGAGCTCTTGGCGGTGGTGGCTCCCTGGCTGATAACCTGGCTGGCGATCTTGGCCACCTCTTCGGCGGAGGCGTGTTGAAGGGGGATGACCTCCAGGAGGTCGAGGGAGCTCGGCTCGTCGAGTTCGCGGACGATCCTGACCAGGCGCTCGATGTTGGTTCCGCTGTCGGTGATGATCAGCGTATTGGTCGGCGGGTAGGCGACGATGTTGCTCGTCTTGGGGATCAGGGGGGCCAGCACCGTGCTCGCCATGACGTCGGCCTCGATGTTCTTGAGGCGGACCAGCCGGGTCACGAACTGCTCCGAAGCCCTCTTCCCGCTGCCGTCGATCACGGTGGGCAGGTTGTTTTCCTTGGCCTCGCGTGTCGGGATGATCTTGTTCACTTTGCCCGAGGGGATAAGCGTGTAGCCCTTGACGTTGAGCACGGTCAGGAAGAGCTGGTAGGCCTCGTCCATGGTCATCTCGTCGGGGGAGATGACGGTGACCTTGCCCTTGACCGACTCGTCGTAGAGGAAGTTCTTCCCGGTCAGTTCCGAAACCGTCTGGATCAGGTCGGGCAGGGTGATATCCTTGAAGTCGAGAGTCACCTTGTCGCTGCCGGGGACTTTCCTGGCGGAGCCCTTTGTCTCGGCGAGGACTCCCGTCGCCACGACCATGATCAGCAGGGCGGCGAGGGCTATGATGTTCAGTTTCCTAATGCTCATCACCTGGGAAAACCTCCTATTGGACATCGTATTCGAAATTCAGGTTCTGGCCGCTGCGCTGCAGGCCGATGCTGAGGTGTTTGGCCTCACGCAACTGCTGGAAGATCTGCAGGGCCTTTTCGGGGCTGTTCAGCTCCACCCCGTTGATCTGCTTGAGGATGTCCCCCCTCTTGATGCCGAGCCCCGCAAGCAGGTAGCGCGGCCGGAGCATGCGCACAGTGAATCCCTCGGTCTGGCCGTTGATGATGTTCGGCTCCATGCGGGCCTGCTTGAGAAGTTCCCCGATGTTGGTGCGGGCCTTCTCGGCCTCTTCCTTGGGGATGATCCAGCGGTTCTCGCCGGCCGGTATGATCTTGTAGCCCCCGGTCGTGGTCGTGGCCGCCTTGGAGGAGGAGCCCGGTCGGCCGGGTCGGGCGGTCGCCGCAGGGGCCTCCGGCGACTCTTCCTCGTAGAGGTGAAGGGTCTCCTCGGTGCCGTCGCTGTTCTTTATCCTGACCAGGCTGCGGGTGATTTCTTCGAGCTTCCCTCCCCCGGGGAGCTTGTCCCTCAGGCGGTAGGAGGCCGTCTCCCGGTTACCCATGAGCAGGGCCAGGGAATTTTCCCCCGCAGCCACGGTGCCGACCAGTTTCAGGTCGACGCGGGCCTGTGCCGGTTTGGCCGCCTTTTGTTTCGGCTTTTGCTCGGTGGCCAGGGTGCGGTTTGGGCGGGCGGTGGAGTCGAAAATGTTGCGCTGCAGGACCACTTCGTATTCCGCCAGGGCGGGCTTGCGCTCCGGCGCCGTGCGGACCTGGGCCGTTTCCTCGCCCGAGAGCAGGGGAGGGGTGAGATAGGTGCCGAGGACGGTCGCGGCCAGGTGCCCCAGGCAGATGCCGAGAAGGCCGGCCAGCAGGAGGTAGAACCAGGTCGAATATCTCTGTAAAAATGGCAACATCGAGGTCTCGGGTCGGGTCAGAGGGATGTCCGGAAAATTAAAAGCATAGCCTACAGGGTATTTTTTCAAAAATCAAGGATCTTGGGGGGCGCAGCGGGAGTCTGAAATCATTGAAAAAATCCCCCTTTGTCCTTTTGCTTTGACCTGTCCTGTGGAATAATTGCCAACGCTCAATCCACCCATTCCAAGCCGAGGTGACCAGATGTCCGACCAGCCCCAGAGGCTCTATCTCATCGACGGGTCCAGCTATATCTACCGGGCCTATTATGCTATCCGCCACCTCTCCAACAGCAAGGGCTTCGCCACCAACGCCGTCTACGGCTTTACCAACATGCTCCTCAAGGTTGTGCGCGAGCACGCCCCCGACCACCTGGCGGTGATCTTCGACGCCAAGGGGCCGACCTTCCGCAAGGAGATCTACCCCGAGTACAAGGCCAACCGTTCGGCGATGCCCGAGGACCTGGTGCCGCAGATCCCGATCATCAAGAAGACCGTCGAGGCCTTCAACATGCCGGCGCTGGAGTTGGACGGGTACGAGGCCGACGACATCATCGCCACCCTGGCGCGGCGCTTCGAGAAGGAGGGGATGGACGTTACCGTCGTCACCGGCGACAAGGACCTGATGCAGATCGTCTCCGATAAGGTGCGCCTGCTCGACACCATGAAGGACGTCGTCTCCGGACCCGCCGAGGTCGCCGAGCGTTTCGGCGGTTCCCCGGACAAGGTCGTCGAGGTGCAGGCGCTGGCCGGCGACTCCTCCGACAACGTCCCCGGGGTGCCGGGGATCGGGGAGAAGACCGCCGTGGTCCTGATCAAGGAGTACGGCGATCTCGAGACCCTCCTCGCCCGGGTCGACGAGATCAAGCAGCCGAAGCGCCGGGAGAACCTGATCGAGTTCGCCGAGCAGGCGCGCCTCTCTCACCGGCTCGTGACCCTCCTCGACGACGTCCCGATAGAGGCGGACTACGACGCCTTCGCCCTTTCGGAGCCGAACCGCGGGGCCCTTACCGCGATCTTCAAGGAGATGGAGTTCCACCGACTGATCCAGGAGTTCTCCGTCGAGGAGCGTTCGAGCGGCGAAGGCTACCGGGGCGTGCTGACCGAAGAGGACTTCGCGGCGCTGATCGAGAAGCTCGAGACGGCGGGGCGCATCGCCTTCGACACCGAGACGACGAGCCTCGACGCTACCCGCGCCGACCTGGTCGGCATCTCCTTCGCCGTCAAGGCCGGCGAGGCCTGGTACATTCCCCTCGCCCACCGCTACCTCGGGGCCCCCGCGCAGCTCGACCGCACCGCGGTCCTCGAGCGGCTGCGGCCGATTCTCGAGGACCCGAAGCGCCCGAAGGTCGCCCAGAACGCCAAGTACGACCTGCTGGTGCTGCGCCGCGCAGGGATCGAGGTGGCGGGGCTTGCGGCCGACACCATGGTCGCCTCCTACCTCGCCAACCCGGCGGCGACCTCTCACGGCATGGACGCCCTCGCCAGCGATCTTCTCGGCTACAAGACGATCAGCTACAGCGAGGTCGCAGGCAGCGGCAAGAACCAGGTCTGTTTCGACGAGGTCGAAATCGAGCGGGCGGTCCCCTACGCCGCCGAGGACGCCGACATCACCCTGCGCCTCGCAGGGGTGCTGCTGCCGAAGCTCGCCGAGACCGATCAGGAGAAGCTCTTCGCCGAGGTCGAGATGCCCCTCGTCAAAGTGCTCACCGACATGGAGACGGCCGGGGTGCGCATCGATGCCGACTTCCTTCATGGGTTGACCCGCGAGATGGAGATCAAGCTCGATGCCCTCGAGACGGAGATCCATCGGCTCGCCGGCGGCCCCTTTAACGTTGCCTCGCCGAAGCAGCTCGGCGAGGTTCTCTTCGAGCGCCTTGAGCTGCCGAAGGGAAAAAAGACCAAGACCGGCTGGTCCACCAACGTCGAGGTCCTTTCCAAGCTCGCCGAGGAGCAGCCGATTGCCGCCAAGATCCTCGACTTCCGTTCCCTGGCCAAGCTCAAGGGGACCTACACCGAGGCGTTGCCGAAGCTCGTCCACCCCGAGACCGGGCGCATCCACACCAGTTTCAACCAGGCGGTGACCGCCACCGGCCGCCTCTCTTCGAGCAACCCGAACCTGCAGAACATCCCCATCCGCACAGAGGAGGGCGGGCGCATCCGCGAGGCGTTCATTCCCGCAGAGGGGAACGTCCTGCTCGCCGCCGACTACTCCCAGGTCGAGCTGCGCATTCTCGCTCACATGGCCGCCGAGCCCGCTCTCAAAGAGGCTTTCCTGGCGGGCGAGGACATTCACGCGCGCACCGCCAGCGAGATCTTCGGCGTTTTCCCCGAGACCGTGACGTCGGAGATGCGCCGCCAGGCCAAGACGATCAACTTCGGCGTCCTCTACGGCATGGGAGCCTTCAGTCTCGCCAAGGACCTCGGTATCAGCAACAAGGAGGCGAAAATATTTATCGATAGTTACTTTGCCCGCTATCCCGGCATCCTCGACTTCATGGAGAGCAAGCGCCAGGAGGCCCGCGAGAAGCTTTACGTCACGACCATGCTCGGGCGGCGCTGCGCCGTTCCCGAGATCCATTCCAGGAACGGCGCGATTCGCGGCTACGCCGAGCGCAACGCCATCAACTATCCCATTCAGGGCTCGGCGGCCGACATCATCAAGGTCGCCATGGTGCACATCCACGAGCGGCTGGAGCGGGAGGGCCTGGGGGCGAAGATGGTGATCCAGGTGCACGACGAACTCGTCTTCGACGTGCCGAAGAAAGAGCTGGAGAGGGTTGAAAAGCTGGTCCGGAAGGAGATGGAGGGGGCGGTGCCCCTCGATGTGCCCCTGGTGGTGGATATGGGGGTGGGGGCGAACTGGCGCGAAGCGCATTAGGGACGCGTGGAGACCTGGGCTTTGGCTTGGGGGCCTTGTTTGCATGGGGAAAAACAGAGACTCAAAGGGCGGCGATTTGCCGCCCTTTTTTTTGGTCAAAGGGGGGCGGCTGGTTTTAGATTGGCCCCATGCGGCATGGTAGAAGCGCGATCGCCCTCGCCTCTGCCTGGTTGTTTGGGGCTTTTGCCCCAGACGGCCTCCTGCCCGAGGGGATATCCCCCTGTCCGGGCGAATGAACTCACGCGGAAATTGACCTGCGGGTGGCTAAGTGGCCGTCAATACGATGAAAAACAAGGGGCTTGAAAAAGAGGAGGGGGCTGGACTGTTTTTTGCATTAGCTTAAATTAACTATAAAGCCTTAAGTGTGTGGGTTTCGATTAGACATCCAGGTGGCCAGCGATAGCATGTCCAGCCCTTGCCGGTCATTGGGAGAGGCGGCATGTCTCGTCGCTGAATCTTTTCCCCGGAGGCCAATGATGCTCAGAGTAGCCTGCCTGATCCTCTTCCTTTTCCTGATCTCCAGTTCGGCTTTTTCCGCGTTGCAAGTTGCGACCGTGCCCCCAGGAGGCAAGCTGTCCAAGGACCAGAAAACGCATGCTAAGGCCAAGGGGGGGGAACCATCCGCTGAAGAATTCAAAGAGGGTGAGATCCTGCTCAAGTTTAAGAAGGGAGTGGCCTCGGGCAGGAAGGATAAGTTTCACAAAAAGCACGGCTCCAAAATAATTAAGGAGTTCAGGTCGGACAAGGTCGAATGGGTCAAACTAAAAAAGGGGCTCAGTGTCGAGGAGGCCGTCAGCCTCTATGGGGCCGACCCGGACGTGGAGTACGTTGCGCCAAACTACCGTCGTCGAGCCCGCCTGCTTTCTTCCGACCCTCGATTCAATGAACTCTGGGGGATGCATAACACCGGCCAGACCGGTGGCACTGCCGACGCCGACATCGACGCCCCGGCGGCCTGGGACATCGCCACCGGCGACGATGGCGTGGTGTTGGCGATCATTGACACGGGAATCGACTACAACCACCAGGACCTGGCCGGCAACGTCTGGACCAACCCGGGGGAGATCGCCGGTAACGGCGTCGACGACGACGGCAACGGCTACGTGGACGACGTCCACGGCATCGACACTTGCAACGGCGACAGCGACCCGATGGACGATGCCGGGCACGGCTAGCACGTGGCGGGGACCATCGGCGCCGTCGGCGGCAACGGCGTCGGCGTGGCGGGGGTGAACTGGAACGTGAGCATGGTCGCCTGCAAGTTCCTCGATGCCGACGGCTACGGGGACGACGCCGGCGCCATCGGGTGCCTCGACTACGTCAAGGCTCTCCGGGACCGGGGGGAGAACATCGTCGTCACCAGCAACAGCTGGGGCGGCGGGGGGAACAACCCGGCCCTGGCCGCGGCCATCGACGCCCAGCGGGAGATCCTGTTCGTGGCCGCCGCGGGCAACGACGGTCGGAACAACGACGTCACCCCCTCCTACCCCGACGGCTACGACCTGCCCAGCATCCTCGCCGTCGCCGCCACCGACCACGAAGACGGGTTGGCCTGGTTCAGCAACTACGGCCGGCAGACGGTGCACCTGGGGGCGCCGGGGGTGGACATCCTCAGCTCGACCCCCGGGAACAACTACGAGCTCTACTCGGGGACCTCCATGGCTACCCCCCACGTCTCCGGCCTGGCCGCCCTGCTCGCGGCCCAGGACGCCGGGCGGGACTGGCGGGCGCTACGCAATCTGATGCTCGCCGGCGCCGATGGGACCGCCGCCATGGAGGGGGTGACGATCACCGGCCGGCGCCTCAACGCCGCCGGCGCCCTTGGCTGCACCGACAGCCCTCTGCTCGCGGTCGTCCAGTACCCGGGGGAGCTGGTCGTCGGGGTGCCGGAGACCCTCGAGGCGATCAGCATCAACTGCGGTGCGGCCGTCGGCCCGGTCTCGGTCGACGACGCCCACGGCGGGATGGTCCAGCTGGCCGATGACGGCGTCGCCCCCGACCAGGCCGCCGGCGACGGGGTCTTTGTCGGGACCTGGACTCCCACCAGCGGCAGCGACCGGCTGACCTTCTCATCGCCGGCGGGCAGCGAGACCTTCGACCTGCCCCCCCTGGAGATGGTCCCCGTCGCCCTCTACCACGGCTCGGTAGAGAAGCCCTTCAGCGTCTTCCTGCAGGCCGAGGGCGGACAGCCCCCCTACGCCTGGTCGCTGACCTGGGGGTCCCTGCCCCCCGGCCTGGTCCTCGACGGCGCCAGCGGCGAGATCGCCGGTACCCCGGAGGCGAGCGGCGTCTACGCTTTCTCGGTCCAGGCCGGCGACACCCTCGGCGCGACCGCCGGCGCCGACCTGAGCCTGGTCGTCAACAGCGAATTCGAGCTCTGGAGCCGGCACCACGCCGAGGGGTACGAGAACTTCGGCGCCGGGGTCGCCGTCCTGCCCGATGGCAGCATCGTGGTGGCGGGGAAGGCCAGCGGCAACATCCTGTTGCTCAAGTACGACGGGGACGGCAACCTCCTCTGGTCGCGGACCTTCGACCGCAGCCTCGGCGGTGGGGCCAACGACCTGGCGGTCGACGCCGCCGGGGCGATCTACGTCGCGGCAAGGGTCTACGGCACCCAGGACAATGATTTTTCCACCGTCAAGTTCGACCCGCAGGGGGAGTTGCTCTGGCAGCGCACCTACGACGGTGGCGCGGCAGAGGAGGGGGTGGGGATCGCCCTCGACGGGGAGGGTGGGGTCTACGTCACCGGCCCCAGCGGTGACTGGGGGCAGTACGACTTTCTGACGGTTAAGTACGATGAAGACGGCAATCAGCTCTGGGCCCGCAGCTACGACAGCGGTGCGGAGGACGAGGCGGTGGCGGTGGCGGCGGATGCCAGCGGAGTCTATGTCGCCGGCACCGTCTTCATCTCCACCCAGGACCTCGGCAACGGCACCGTGGTCCGCAAGTACGACCTGGAGGGCAACCTGCTCTGGTCCGGCAGCTACGGCCTTGCCGGTTACGGCAGCTTCGGCTCCGACCTGGAGCTCGACGGGGGCGGCAACCTCTATCTCGCCGGCGAGTGTCGCCTGGGGCCGGGATCGAGCGACTTTCTGGTCGTCAAGATCGGCGCCGGTGGCAACCAGCTCTGGGCCAGGGGCTACGACCACCTTTCCGACGAGTACGCCGAGGGCGTGGGGGTCGACCCCCGCGGCAGGGTGCACGTGACCGGGGTGGTCTGGAACGGCGCCGACCACGACGTGCTGACCATCAGCTACGACGCCGCCGGCAACCGGCTGGGGGTCAACGGCTACGGCGGCGAGGGTTATGATTATGGGTACGCCGTCGCCGCCGACGGCCTGGGCGGCATCGTCGTGACCGGCCGTGCCGCCGACGACAGCGTGCTCACCGTCAAGTACCTCGACGCCTTCGGAATCGGCACCCTGCAGGTCGCCAACGGCCAGCAGGGCGTCCCCTATGCGCAGGAGCTGGTCGCCGCCCAGGGCGTACCCCCCTACACCTGGAGCCTGGCCGCCGGCAGCCTCCCCCCCGGCCTGTCCCTGGACGGCGCCGGCGCGACCATCACCGGGGTGCCGACCGAGCAGGGCGACTTCACCTTCACCCTGCAGGCCACCGATGCCGCCGCGGCCACCGCCAGCCGCGCCTACACCATCAGCGTCTACCAGGGGCTGCAGATCGTCACCGCCTCCCTCCCATCCGCCTTCTACCAGGCCTCCTACCAGCAGACCCTGGCCGGCAGCGGCGGCCTGCCCCCCTACGCCTGGACGATCGCGGCCGGCGTCCTCCCCGAGGGGCTGCTCCTCGACGCCGCCAGCGGCGAGCTCGGTGGCGTCCCCCTCGAGACGGGGAGCTTCGACTTTACCGTGCGGCTGACCGACGTCAACGGCTTTACGGCCGCGCGGGCCTTTTCCCTGCCCGTCGGCTACGCCCCCCTGTCGGTGACGACCTCTGCCCCGCCGCCCGCCCCGCAGGGGGCGAGCTACAGCGAACCCCTCGCCGCCAGCGGCGGCCTGCCCCCATACGCCTGGACGCTGACCGGCGGTGCCCTGCCGGCGGGCCTGGCCCTCGACGGCGTCAGCGGGGTGATCGCCGGGACCGCCAGCGAGCTCGGCACCTATGCCTTCACCGTCGAGGTCGCCGACGCCCGGGCCGTCACTGCTACATGCGCCCTGAGCATCACCGTTTCCAGCGAGCCGGTGATCCAAACCGCCTCACTGCCCTGGGGCATCGCCGTCGCGCCCTATGCCCAGACCCTCGAGGCGGCCGGGGGGACGCCCCCATACGCCTGGACGCTTATCGGCGGGAGCCTGCCCACCGGCCTCGCCCTCGACGCCACCAGTGGCGAGCTCGCCGGCACCCCCGCTGAGCGGGGGCCGTTCGCCTTCACCGCGGCGGTCGCCGACGGCCAGTTCTCCTCCAGCCGGGAATTGAGCCTCGAGGTGCGCGGCCCCCCCCATCTGGACTGGGTCCAGGCCTATTCGGGGTGGGGGGAACGTCTCGCCCTCGGCCCCGCTGGCAACATTTACGTCCTCGGCGAGTACACCCTGCTTAAGTACACCGCCGCCGGCGTCCTGCTCTGGAGCGCGTCCTGGGAGGCCTGTGAGGGCGCACGGCTGACCGTGGCCGCCGATGGCAGCGTCTACGTGGCCGGGAACAACATCCAGACTCCCCAAGACCTGATCCTCGCCAAGTACGACTCCGCCGGCGGCCAGCTCTGGCTCCGCCACCATGGCAACAACGTCGAGGCGCGGGGGGTCGCTCTCGGCCCGCAGGGGCAGGTCTACGTCCTCGGCGTCGGCCGCTACGCGAGTTCCCCTTCTTTCGTTGTCACCTTCGCCGCCGCCGGCACCCCTCTCGGCGAGGAGGTCTTAACGGAATTCTACTACTACGGCATTGCCACCGACACCGGCGGGGACATCTACCTCACTGGCAAGCTGGTCGGCGGGGGCCCTCTGATCGCACGCTACGGCCCCTCCTGGGAGATGCGGTGGTGGCGGAACCTGCCCTCCACCAGCGGCGAGCACCTGACCGTCGACGCCGACGGCAACGTCTTCGTCATCGGCTATTCCAGGCTCTACAAGTACAGTGGCGGCGGGAGCCTGCGCTGGTCCCGGAGCCTGCCGGGATCAGGCCAGGGCTACGGCCTCGCCCTGGGGAGCGAGGGGCATATCTACGTCGCGCAGGACCGGGACGACCACTGCGGCATCGCCCTGTACGATCCCGACGGCAACGAGCTGTGGACCGAGCTCTCCCCTGACCGGCGCTTCTGCAAGGCGATTGCCGTCGATGGGCAGGACAACTTCTACACCGCCGGCAGCGAGTATAACGGCCACGGCTGGGATATCAGGACCCGCAAGTACCTCGCTTACGCCCCCCCCCTGGAGGCGACCGGCCCGGCCTTGGCCGCGGCCCGGGCCGGAACCCCCTACACGGCGGAGCTGGTCGCCGGGGGCTGGCCGCCCATCGCCTGGGAATTGGTCGCCGTGGCGCTGCCGGCCGGGCTGTCCGCCGACACCGCCGGCAGCCTCGCCGGCACCCCGGAGCAGGCGGGCAGCTATGCCTTCACCTTGCAGGCCACCGACGCCGACGACCAGCAGGCGACGGGGAGCTATACCCTCGAGGTCGCCCCGGACGCCGACTTCACGGCGGCGCCCCTGGCCGGGGAGGCCTCCCTGCCGGTCAGCTTCACCGACGCCAGCCTCGGCGGCCCGACCGCCTGGATCTGGGACTTCGGGGACGGCGGCAGCAGCAGCGAACAGAACCCCGTCCACGTCTACGCCGCTCCCGGGGTCTACAGCGTCTCCCTCACCGCTACCGCCGGGGGGGCCGCCGACACTGTCACCCTGACCGACCTGATCAGCGTCCAGGCCTGCGGCAGCGGCCCGGTCCGCCTCTCGGCGGGGGGCGACTATGCCGACATCCCCTCGGCCCTCTCCGCCGCCCTCGACGGAGACACGGTAATGCTCCTGGATCAGGTCTTTGACGGGGACGTTGTTTTCGACTCCTCGGGGGACTTTGTTACCCTGCGCGGAGGGTACGGCTGTGGTTTCGATGAGCCTCCCGGCAGCGAGTCGACCCTCAATGGCAGTTTGAAAGTCAGAGGAGGTTCTCTTAAGTTGGACCGTCTACGAATCCGTTAGGCTGATAGCCAAGGATCATTTTCGCTTCTGCTAAGGACGGATATTTATTCGCAACCGCCCTTTTTGGACATTGTGCTTCCCCGCAGTTGCTGGTCGAATAGTGATGGGTTTTTCTGCCCTGTTCCTGTCCTTTTTGGTGGGGGGGGGAGATTCTACTCGTAAGTGCACCACCTGAGATGTCCTTCCCGATTCGGCAGGGGGGTCTGTTTGCCCCTTCCGGGGGCTGACGCAAGAAGGCGGCGATGTGCCGCCTTTTTTCATTGGACACGACGGGATTCTCCGGTTATTTGTGTTGATTTGAAGAATGAAAGGAATTAAAGTAAAAAAATACAATTTGTTTTCCCTAAAGCGGAGGCTGCACATGATCAAGAAGATCGGTTTTGTCGGGCTCGGAACGGTCGGCAGGTATCTGGCGACCAACCTGATGAAGGGGCATTACGACCTCACGGTTTTCGATTCCAATCCCGAGGAGATGCGGGCCCTGGAAAACCGGGGCGCCAAGGGGGCTTCCGACCCCGCGGAGGCGGCCCGGGACAGGGACATGGTGATCGTTATTCTGTCCGAAAAAGAGCAAATGCAGGCCGCGATCTATGGCGAAAAGGGAATCCTGAAAGGGATTGCCGCCGACACTATCCTCGTCGATATGGGCACTCATTCCCTGGAGGCCACCCTGAAACTCGCCGAGGAGGCCGCCCGGCGCCGGGTGATGTTCCTCGAAGCCCCGGTTTGGGGTACCCGGGAGCATGCCGCCGACGGCCTGGTCACCCTTCTGGTCGGTGGCGATCCCGCTCTTTTGGGCCGTTGCCGGGAAGCATTCTCCCATTTCGCTCTCAACATTATCAACGTCGGCAACTTGGGCGACGGGACCCGCATGAAGTACGTGGTCAACCTCGTTCAGGCGGAGCTGATGGAGGCCCTCGCCGAGGGTCTCGTGCTCGGCAACAAGCTCGGGTTCAGTGCCGAGAAGGTTCTGGAAGTGCTCGAGTCGGGCGGGGTCGCCTCGCCCCTGTTCACCGCGAAGGGGCGCTCCATCTCCCGGGGCGACTTCTCGCGCAATCTGGCTCTGAAGTACGTCTTCGAGGGATTGCAGCAGGCCAAGGGCGTGGCCCGGGAGGCGGACCTTGATCTGCCGGGGGCCGACGCGGCGAGCCTGGTTTATGCACGGGCGGTTGAGAGTGGCCGGGGGGAAGAGGACTTCTCGGCGGTGGTGAAGGTGCTGCGGGAATAACTGCCGCCTCTTCTGCGGAAATCGATTGTATAAAGGGCGCTCCCGTTTGGGGCGCCCTTTTCTGTTATCTTTTTGGAGAGTCGGCCGGGCGGATCCCCGGCTCGTCACGCGTGTTTCATCGAGGGTGGAAGGGCAGGCTTTGAGAAGAGCGCGCCTGAAATACCTGCTGTTGGGTGTGCTGCTGCTGGCGGCCTTTGTGCTGGCTTCGGGGTATCTCTGCAGGGAGAGGCTCATCGACCGCGCCCTGCGGCCCCTACTGGAGAGGGCGGCCGCCGCCGGGATTTCGGCCGAGGTCGGCATCGGAGGGGTCGGGCTCGACGACGGCGTCATTGTCCTGAGAGGCTTTCGGGCCGCACGCAAGGACACCTACACGGTCGTCATCCCCCGGGCCACCGTCGGGCTGACTTTGGCGGGGCTTCTGCAGGGGCGCCTCGGTTCCGTGCACCTGGACTCCCCCCGGGTGACAATCGAGCACAAAGGGGGGGGCGCGCCGGGAGGCTTTCCCCTTCGCCTGTCTCTGCCGTTGGAGAGGCTGACGGTGTAGGGGGGCGAGCTGGAGGTCCTCGCCTTGGGGCGCCAATTCCTGCTGCGGGAGATAGCGGCCGAGCTCGCCGGGGGGGAGCGGTACGGGGTGCGGCTTGCCGCCGCCCTGGGCGAGGGCGGCATTCCCCTCCGCCTGCGGGGGGAGGGGCGCTGGGAGGACGGTCTTTCACTGGTTATAAACGAGCTGCGCCTGGATGGGAAGGACTTGATCCTCTCTCCGGCGAACCTCGACATCACCCCGAAGGGCGAAGCGGTCCTGGCCGGCTCCCTCGGCGCCGAGCGCCTCGACGGGGAGGAGATGGGGCGGCTGGCCGCCGCCATGGGAGTGAATTTCCCCCTCCCCGACGGCTGGCACCTTCGTGTGACATCTCCTCGGGCCGGTTTTCGCGTCGATTCCGGCCGCCTCCATCTGCAGCTGGAGGCGGCCGGGGCGGAGGTCGGCACGGCCGGGTGGAGCATTCCCCTGGAACGGCCGGTCCTGGAGCTGGACGGGCCGGCGGGTTTGCTGTCGGGGCGGGGACGGTTCGCGATGCCCGGGGGGGCTTCCGGGACGCTTCGGGGGCGCATCGTGGATGGGGCCGTAAAGGGTGCGGCCTCCCTGAAGATTTCCGACCCGGCGGAATGGGCGAGGCGGGTCGGGGTCGAAACGGGGGTGGCCCCGGCGGGCGGGGTCGGCGTGGAGGCGGATTTCGAGATCCGGGAGGGGGGGCTGGCCCTGGACGCCGACTGGCAGGGCGCTGACGCAGGCCGAAAGCCGCCCGGCACCGGCCTGGATCTGGCCAGGTTCGGAGGTCAGCTGAGTCTGCGCAGCCAGGCCGGCGGGCTTTCTCTGTCGGGCGATGTGTGGCTGGACAAGCGGCGGATCCTGACTTTCTCCGGGGATGGCGCGCGGCTCGACTTTCAACTCCAGCCTCTTTCCCTGCCAGAAATTCGTTCGCTGGCCCCAGGAGATCTCCTTCCGGAGGTCCTCCTGGGGGCGGAAGCGGTCTCCGCCTCGGGTCAAATATCTCCCGGGTCCCGGGGCCGGATCGAAGCGTCGATAACGGGCGCGGCGAAGCGCCTCGATTTTTCCCGGGGCGCGATCGTCGATCTTCTCTTCAGCGGCCGACTGCTGCGCCTTTCGGGGGGCGTGGAACTGCGGGACGGGCGCGCGGCCGGCCGGCTCGACGGCGGCGGGGTGTTCTCCGGAGCGCTGCGGGCCGCCGGGTCGGGGCGGATAAAGGGCAGCGGGGTGGCCCTCGAAGTCGAGTCTCTGGTCGTCGAGGGGGTGGAATACCTCTCCGCCGACGGGCTCGCGGGGATCGCCGGCGGAGAGGTGCGGGCCTCGGGCAGGGCCGCCGGGCGGCCGGGGAAGGTGCTGACGGTGGACGCCGCCGCCTACCTGGACGCCGCGGAGGCTCTGTGGGGCCCCTACTACGCCGACCTGTCGGGCCTGAAGGGGGAGCTGGCCTTCCACGGCGAATATCGTCCGGTTTCGCGCCGCCTGCAGGTGGACAGTTTAACGCTCACGGCGGCGGACCTCGGCACCTTGAGCCTGCGGGGGGTCCTTCTCCCGGGGGAGCTTCGCGCCGAGGCAGCCTTGGAGGTCCCGCGCCTGGATGGCGCTTTTTCCCGCTATTTCAAGGGCCTCCTTTCAGAGCCTTATCCGGCGGTGGAGGGGGTGCGGCTCGGAGGGGGGGTCCGGATCGACGCCGATCTTGCCCGGGGCCGCCGGGGTTGGAGCCTGGGCGGGGAGCTTCGACCCGCCGACCTGGATCTCTATCACGAGCAGTCCGGGGTCAGCATCCGGGGGCTTGCGGGGCGGATTCCCTTCGATCTGCGCCGGGAGGGGTTTGAAGACCATGATGTGGTCAGGCGCACTGGGGCCATCTCCTTTGCCGGCCTGAGTGTCGGCCCGGCCAGCCTGGAGCCGGCCGCGGTGCGGCTGGTTTCCGGACCGAATCGCATGGAGGTCGGCACCCCTCTCCTGTTCGAACTGGCCGGAGGGTCCTTCGAGGTGGATCGGGTCGCGGCCGCCTGGACGGAGGAGGGTCCGGACCTGGAGGCCGGGGTCCGCATCGCCGGCGTCGATCTCGGGCGCCTGACCCGCCAGTTCGGAACGGTCAGGCTGAGCGGGCGGCTGGCCGCAGATCTCGGACGGATCCGCTACGCCGGCGGGGTCCTGACCTTTCCGGGGGTGGCACACATCGACGCCTTCGGAGGCAGGGTCCTGATCAGGAACATCCGCTGGGAGGAGCCCCTCTCGCCATACGCCACGGCTTTCGCCGACCTCGATTTCTCCGGCCTGGACCTTCACCAGGTCACCCGCTCCTTTGCCTTCGGGGAGATGAACGGCATCGTCGACGGTCACGTTCACGGCCTGCGCCTGTTTCGCCTCGTCCCCTCGCGCTTCAGCGCACTTCTGAAGAGCCGCCCCCGGGGCAAGCGAAACATCAGCGTCAAGGCCCTCAATAACCTGTCCCTGCTCAGCCAGGGCTCTCTTTCGGCGGCCCTGTCCCGTGGCCTGTACCGGTTCATCGACTTTTATCGCTACCGCGAGATCGGCCTGCGCTGCACCCTCGAGAAGTACTGGTTCCGTCTCGAGGGGAGCGCTCTGCCCGGCTCCGACCGGCACCTGGTCTACGGCGGCCTCCTGCCCCCGAGGATCAACATCATCGCTCCTGCCCATCCCATCTCCTTCAAGGAGATGCTGAAGCGGCTGGGGCGGATCGACCGCACCGGGTCGGGCGCCAAGCTCGGCGGCGATTGATTTCGGGCAAGGCGCCGGTAGTATAGTGATAGTGCGGCCCGGCCGGGTGCGCCGGGGCGGCACCCGGAAAGAGGCGACCGGATCGGTCCGTTTGACAGCTCACGATGGGAGGACCTAGTATGAAAAGGCTTGTCCGCATCATTGGCGTTTTTTCCGTGCTGGCGGTAATCTCCTGTGTTACGATCAACATCTACTTCCCCGCCGAAGATGTGCGCGATGCCGCGGATCAGATCGTTGACGAGGTCTGGGGCGATCGCCCGGGCCCGGCCGGAGAGGAACTTCCCCCCGCGGCCGAGGGGGTCGGCCCCGGCAGTTCCCTGCGCCTGCTTCTACAGCCCGGTGCGGCCCATGCCGCCCAGGACATCGAAGTCAGCACTCCTGAGATCAGGGCCATCAAGTCGTCGATCAAGGAACGCTCGAATGCGCTCTTCGCCTTTCTCGGTTCCGGTCACGTGGGGATCGGCTCCGACGGCCTGCTCAAGATCCGCAGTACCGAGGGGCTGGGGCTCAAGGGCCGGGGGGAGGCCAGTCGCCTGGTCTCCGCGGAGAACGCCGACCGGCTGCGGCTCTACGATGAGATCGCCCGGGCCAACGGTTTCCCGGAACAGGTGGCCGAGGTTCAGGCCGTCTTTGCTGAATCGTGGCGGGAGAAGGCGGCTTCCGGATGGTACCTGGAGGGGCCGGACGGCGCCTGGAGCCGCAGACAATAAGGGACGGACCGCCGGTCTTGATGCAGGGAAAACCCCAATGAACCCTTTGCCGATTCTCACCAGCCAGCGCGGCGTAACCCTTCTGACGGTCCTGGTCATGGTCGTGGTCATGGGCCTTGCGGCGGGTATGGCCGGTTCGACCTGGCGCACCGTCGTGCAGCAGGCCAAGGAGGAGGAGCTCCTCTTTCGCGGCGGCCAGTACCGCAGCGCCATCGAGAGCTACTACAACGGAAAGGCTGGTGGGAAGGCGCAGCAGTATCCCACGTCCCTCGAAGACCTGGTCGAGGATCCCCGCTTCGGTGAGACCACGCGGCACCTGCGCAAGCTCTTCCCCGACCCCATGACAGGGGGGGAATGGATCCCGATTCGCCAGGGCGGCACCATCACCGGGGTGCCCGGGCCGACGATCGGTATCGGAGGGATCATCGGGGTGCGCAGCTCCAGCGACCTGAAGCCTTTCAAGAAGGACGGCTTTTCGGAGGAGTTCGAAGGCTTCGCCCAGTCGTCGAGTTACAGCGAGTGGGAGTTCGTCTTCCGGCCAAAGAAGAAGACGCCGGCGCAGCCTCTCCTCCCCAAGGCGAAGGGGACCTAGGGAGGAGGAAGCGCATTGCGGCAGTTCCGGCAGACACCCTGTCAGCCGGGCACCGTGGCCCCCGCCGCCGGCGGGGGTTTGCTTTTGGCCTTTCCCTCAGCCGGCATTGACAGTCCCGTTGTGGCGGTGGTACGCTTCCGCGTTTTTTGAACTTCGGCAAGG
Organism: Desulfuromonas sp.; assembly: GCF_002868845.1. Lineage (NCBI taxonomy): Bacteria > Pseudomonadati > Thermodesulfobacteriota > Desulfuromonadia > Desulfuromonadales > Desulfuromonadaceae > Desulfuromonas > Desulfuromonas sp. Next base: position 4,412 of record NZ_PKUB01000016.1, on the reverse strand, counting down.
CGACCCTGCGAGGAGTGCACCATGGAACAAAAACTACAGATTCTCCTCGATACGGTCAAAAAGCTCCTCCGCCGGGGCGCCTACCCCAACCTCACCAAGGTCCTCTCCAAGTCCCATCCCGCCGATATCGCCCATCTCTTCCGCTACCTCGACCTGAAGCAGCAGCGCATCCTCTTCAACCTGATCGGGGATCGGGAGATGGCGGCCTCCGTTCTGGCCGAGCTCGAGCACGCCACCGGCGCCCAGCTTCTGGAGCAGCTCGAGAAGGAGAGGATCATCGAGGTCCTCCAGGAGATGCCCTACGACGACGCGGTCGACATCATCCGCAACATGCCCGAGGAGCTCGCCGAGGAGGTCCTCCTGACCATGGAGGACGAGCACTCGGAGGAGATCGAGGAGCTCCTCAAGTACGGGGAGGATACCGCCGGCGGCATCATGGCGACCGAATTCTTCTCCCTTCGTGAGGAGCTGACCGTCCAGGAGGCCATCGCCGCTCTGCAGGAGGCCCAGGACGTGGAGATGGTCTTTTATCTCTACGTCACCGACGACCATGGCCACCTGGTCGGGGTCCTCTCGCTGCGCCAGCTCCTTACCGTGCCTCCGGCGACCCGGCTTCAGGACATCATGGCCACCGACGTGATCAGCGTCCGCACCGACATGGACCAGGAGGAGGTGGCCCACCAGGTGGCCAAGTACAACATCCTGGCAATTCCCGTTGTCGATGAGGGCAACAAGCTGATGGGGATCATCACTGTCGATGACGTCATCGACGTTCTGCGCGAGGAAGCCACCGAGGATATCTTCAAGATGGCCGGGGCGAGCGAGGAAGAGCTCCTCTACGGCTACAAATCCTTCAAAATCGCCCGGCTGCGCCTGCCCTGGCTGATTACCAACCTGTTCGGGGGGGTGATCACCGGCTACCTCATGTGGCTGTTCAAGGTGACCCTCAAGGAGGTCATCGCCCTGATCTCCTTCATCCCCGTCATCACCGGCATGGGGGGCAACGTCGGAGGGCAGTCGGCGACCATCGTGGTCCGGGGCTTTGCCACCGGGCGCATCGATATCTCAACCATGCGTCAGGTCTTTCTCAAGGAGCTGCGGGTCGGGCTCATCATGGGGACCGTGTGCGGCCTGACCATCGGGGTGATCGCCTACGGCTGGCATCATAATCCCTATCTCGGGCTGGTGGTCGGCCTGGCGATGGTCACCGCCATGACCGTCGCGGCGACCATGGGGGTTCTGGCCCCGACCTTCTTCAAGCGCCTCGGCATCGACCCGGCCATCGCCTCCACCCCCTTCGTCCAGACCGCCAACGACATCACCGGCATCCTGATCTATTTCGGCACTGCGACCCTCTTCCTCAGCAACCTGCGCTGAGTCGCCGCCTCGCACTCCGGCTGAACAAACCCATCTATGCAGGAACAAAGATCGGAAGCGATCGTGCTCGGCCACCTCGATTACGGCGAGGCGGATCGTATCGTGACCTTCTACACTCCCGACCAGGGTCTCCTTAAAGGGTTCGCCCGCGGAGCCCGCAAGAGCCGCAGGCGCTTCGGCGCCGCCCTGGAGCCTTTCGCCCGCATCCGCCTGCACTGGGCGCAGTCCCGCGGCGGCCTAGCCGCCCTGCGGGAGGCCGAACTGATCGATCTGCACGCGGGCTTGCGCAGCGACCTTGTCGCCCTGGCCCTGGCCGGCTACGGCTGCGAGCTGGTCGAAACATTCTGCGGGGAGGGGCAGGGACACGGCGAGGCGTTCGGGCTGCTGGGAGCTTTTCTCGACCACCTCGATCGCAGCGGCGGGTCGCGCCAGGCCCGCCTGCTCATCGAATTGAGGGTCCTGGCCTTGGCCGGGTACGTTCCTCATTTCCTGCATTGCTCCGAATGCGGAGCGTCCCTCGAGGGCGGACCGGTCGACTTCGAGGCCGCCCGGGGCGGAAGCCTGTGCGCCGCCTGCCGGACCGGAGGGGGGGGGGTGAGGGTCGACCTGCGGACCCTGGGCACCCTGGCCCGTTCTCTGAAAGTCCCGGTGGACCGCTTCGAGGGTTTCCGCCTCAGCGCCCGGACCCAGGAGGAGGGGGGGAAGATCCTGGCCAACGCCCTGCAGCCCCACCTGCCCCGTCCGCTGAAAACCCTTCCTTTTCTGGAACGGATCCTGGCCGGGGAAGCGCCCCGGTGACAGCCCTGGGGCCGCTCTGTTTCCGGCGATTTGACCTTGACACCCCGGCGGCGAGACGGTAGACTTTGATCCCCTCAATTTGTATACAGTATACGCTGTGTCCGGCCATCCAGGCGGGTGCGGCGTTCTCTTTTTTCGCGGAGGCAACGTGACATTTCAAGAACTGATCCTTGCACTGCAGAACTACTGGGCGCAGCAGGGTTGCATCATCCAGCAGCCCTACGACATCGAGAAGGGCGCCGGCACCTTCAACCCCGCCACTTTTCTGCGCTCCCTGGGGCCCGAGCCGTGGAACGTCGCCTATGTCGAGCCCTCCCGGCGCCCCACCGACGGCCGTTACGGCGAGAACCCCAACCGCCTGCAGCACTACTACCAGTTCCAGGTCATCCTCAAGCCGTCGCCGGAGAATATTCAGGACCTCTACCTCGACTCCCTGAAGAGCTTCGGCATCGACCCGTCCAGGCACGATATCCGCTTCGTCGAGGATGACTGGGAATCGCCGACCCTCGGCGCCTGGGGGCTCGGCTGGGAGGTGTGGCTCGACGGCATGGAGATCACCCAGTTCACCTACTTTCAGCAGTGCGGTGGCATCGACCTCAATCCGATTCCCGGGGAGATCACCTACGGCTGCGAACGCATCGCCATGTACATTCAAGGGGTCGACAACGTGTACGACCTGGAGTGGGTAAAGGGGATCAAGTACGGAGACGTCCACCACCAGACCGAGGTCGAGTTCTCGACCTACAACTTCGAAGAGGCCGACACCGGCATGCTCTTTCAGCTCTTCGACATGTACGAGAAGGAGTGCGCCCGTCTTGCGGAGAAAGAACTGGTCTTCCCGGCCTACGATTTCGTCCTCAAGTGCTCCCACGCCTTCAACCTGCTCGACGCTCGGGGCGCGATCTCGGTCACCGAGCGAGCCCACTACATCGGCCGGGTGCGCAACCTGTCACGCCTCTGCGCCCAGGGCTACGTCGCCCAGCGCGAAAAACTCGGGTTCCCGCTGCTCAAAAACAAGTAGTCAGGAGCCGGAAGTCAGGAGCCGTGGAGGCTTGTCTCTTCCGGGTTCTGAATTCTGGGTTCTGAATTCTGGAGATTGTTATGTCCGCTGAACTGTTTTTGGAAATAGGCACCGAAGAGATCCCTGCCGGTTTTCTCCCCCGGGCCACCGCCGACCTGAAGCGGCTGCTCGGCAAGGAGCTGAATGGTGCCCGCCTTCCCCATGGCGAGATGCGCACCTTCGCCACCCCCCGGCGCATCGCCATCGCCATCGCCGACGTGGCCGACCACCAGGAACGGCAGGAAGTCACCCTCTCCGGCCCCCCGGTCAGCGCCGCCTTCGACGGCGACGGCAACCCGACCAAGGCTGCGATCGGCTTCGCCAAGAAGAACGGCGTTGAGGTCGACCAGCTGCAGCGCATCACCACGGACAAGGGGGAGTATCTCTTCATCTCCCAGGTCCTCGAAGGGCGTCCCACCGCCGAGCTGCTGCCCGAGATGCTCCCCAGGGTGATCGGCGCCATCCCCTTCCAGAAGTCGATGCGCTGGAAAGACCTCGACGTACGCTTCGCCCGCCCCATGCACTGGATCGTCGCCCTCTACGGCGGCCAGACCGTCCCCTTCGGCTTCGGCAGCCTGGCCAGCGGCAATACCTCCTACGGGCACCGCTTCCTGGCCCCCGGTCCCTTCACCGTCGGCGGCCTTGACGACTACCTGGCTCAAACAGAGAAGGCCTATGTCATCGCCGATGCCGGGCGGCGCAAGGCGATGATCGCCGAGCAGGTCGCCCGCATTGCTGCCGAGGAGAAGGGCGAACTCCTTGAGGATGAGGAACTCCTCGAGGAGGTCACCAACCTTGTCGAGTATCCGGTGGCCTTGGCCGGCTCCTTCGAAGAGAAGTACCTGGAACTGCCGCGCGAGCTGCTGATCACCACCATGCGCGAGCACCAGCGCTACTTCAGCCTGGTTGACGCAAAAGGCAAGCTGCTGCCGCGCTTCATCACCGTCTCCAACAACCGGGTCGACGACCCGGCGGTTGTGGTCCAGGGCAACGAGCGGGTCATCCGGCCCCGGCTTTCGGACGCCATGTTCTTCTACGAGAAGGACCAGAAGGTTCCCCTGGAGAGCCGCCTCGAGGCACTCAAGAACGTGGTCTACCAGGCCAAGCTCGGCACCAGTTTTGAGAAGGTCGAGCGTTTCCGCACCCTGGCCCTCGGCTTGGCCCGCCAGTTCGAGCC